>JAUIJJ010000208.1 GCA_030431385.1 bacterium
TCGGCTGGTTCGGCGGGCAACTTTTCGTCGGCAGGCGCACATCGTGGTCTCCTGTGCGGACGCTCGGGATTTGCATCCTGATCCCCGCCATCACCGGATTGCTCGCGCTGCCACACGCAGACGACCCGGACCTTCGTACAGAAACATTTGCCCGAGCGGGCGCCATCGGCACGTTCATGGTGGAATGGGAGGGCCTCCGTTTGGTTGGCAGCTTTGGAATCGTCGGCGCCAGCATGATCCTCAGCGCGATGATCCTCGTCGGCATCATGATGATCACCAGCCTGAGCCTGTCCGGTATGATTCGAAGAGCAAGCGAGAGCACCCGCAACCGAGAGTGGAAGCTCCCCCGCCGCCGTGGAGAACGCATCGTGCTGAGCGACGTCGACGAAATCCCGAAGAGTCCCAGGCGAAAAGCGACCGCTCCGCCGGTCGCGCAGGAGCCTGACTTCGACGAGTCGGCGGCCGAAGATTCAGAGTCCAAGGCTGGGTTGCTCAGCGGATTGTTTCGCCGCAAGCCCGTGCTCGTTGATCCTGATCCAGAGGAAGCCGAGGAACTCGAAGAACACGATCTTTACGACGAGGACGCGCAGGCTGCAGTCCGTGCCATCGAAGAAGCTCGTATTGATGAAGAGTACGAGCGCGCGCTGATCGAGGAAGAGGGTAGCGGCTCCAGTGACACCGAAGCCGAGGATGAGCACGAAGACGATGAAGAAGAGGTTCTCGATCCCGAGGAACAGCTCAGAATCTCTTTCCACGCCGACGACGCGCGAAACCTGGAAATCAGCGAAGGCAATCCCGCTAACAGTAGCGACTCCGACCTCGGGGATGAGCTCGCCAAAATGTTCCCCAACCGTTGGGAAAAAGAGGGCGAGGATGTAGTCCGCAAGGACCCCAAGGCAAAGAAAGGGGAACCCGACGACGGCGAGAAACGCGACAAAACCGAGTCGCGCGTGATGAACAAACTCCGTCGCGCCATGGGGATGAAAAGCCCTGACTCCCCGGAACCACTGATCGATGACGAATTGGAAGATGCGGAAGACATGGACGGCGCATACGAAGAGGATCCGCTTTTCGATGAGCGCATCGACGCTCGCCCCGCAGGTGCGCAGGCAGCTCTCGAGCAATGGGAGAATGGACGCAGTCAGCAGCAAGAAGACGAATCCGAACTCACGCGCAGAAACCGAGTGCTGACGAACTACTTGATGCCAGACATCCAGCTCTTGCAAGACCCGCCGAAAATCGACAACAGGATGTCGCGGGAAGAAGTTCTCGAGATGTCACAGAACCTCGAGAAGACCTTCGCGGACTTCAACATCGCGGTGCGCGTCGTCGAGGTGAAGCAGGGTCCGGTCGTAACGCGCTTCGAAATCCGCCCGGCACCGGGTGTAAAGGTCTCGAGGATCGTCGGGCTCGAGAACGATATCGCCATGTCGATGAAAGCGACGGCAGTTCGCATCGTCGCGCCGATCCCTGGCAAGGCAGCCGTCGGCATCGAGATTCCCAACAAGAACCGCGCTGGTGTTTACATCAAAGAACTGGTCAGCTGTAGCGAGTTTTGGGACCATCCGAGCCCGCTCGCGTTTGCTCTCGGCAAGACGATCGATGGGCAACCTTACTTCGCCGACCTGAAGAAAATGCCTCACCTTCTGATCGCGGGTGCGACAGGGGCTGGCAAGTCTGTTTGCTTGAATACGATCATCAGCAGCTTTCTCTACCGCCAGCGCCCCGACCGCCTTCGCCTCATCATGGTGGATCCCAAGCGCGTTGAACTCTCGATTTATGGCGACATCCCCCACCTGATTTCCCCGGTGGTTTGCGATGCAAAACGCGCCGCCGCCGCCCTCAATTGGGCTGTTGAACAAATGGAAGATCGTTACGAGAAGCTGGTCCAATACAATGTCAGAAACATCGACGGATACAACGCCATCGTCACCGATCCGGAAAAGCAAGCACGCCACCGAGGCAAGAACCTCGACTACATGCCCCACATGGTCATCATCGTCGACGAGCTGGCTGACCTCATGGTTGTCGCGAAGAACGAAGTCGAAGAGAGCATCCAGCGTCTCGCGCAGATGTCTCGCGCCGTCGGTATCCACCTGATCCTCGCGACGCAGCGCCCGTCGGTAAACGTCATCACGGGTATCATCAAGGCGAACTTCCCGACGCGCATCGCCTTTCAGGTTTCTCAGAAAGTCGACTCGCGCACGATTCTCGACTCAAACGGTGCCGAGTGCCTCCTTGGCCGCGGCGACATGCTGTTCGCTCCCGCCGGTGCGCAAAAGCCCATCCGTGTGCAGGGTGCGTTCCTCAGCGACGACGAGGTCGAGCGCGTCGCGGATTTCTGCCGCGAGCAAAGCGGGCCGATGTACGAGGTCGAAGAGTTCGAGCCGCTTCTCAGCGAGAAGGAGCAAAAGGAATTGGCGAAGCTCATGGGCGACGTGAATTCCATGGACGATCTCGATGACCAGGACCGCATGGTTCGCGGCACCAACAAGACGATGGGCACCGTCAGCGCTGGGCTCTTTGTCCCGCACGAAGGCGGCTCGGCCGGTTCTGGAGATGAAGACATCGACGAAGCGCTCGTGCGCGCCGCAGCGCGCATTGTCCTGGAGGGCGGAAAGGGTTCGACCTCCATGGTGCAACGCCGCCTGAAGGTCGGCTTCGCCCGAGCCGGGCGCCTCATGGATATGCTCGAAGAGATGGGGATCGTCGGCGCCTACAACGGAAGCAAGCCACGCGAGGTGCTGGTCGATTGCGACGCGGCGCTTGAGCAACTCGACATCCTCGAAGAGAAGCTCAACGGCGCATCGGACGATACAGAATCTGAAGTTGAATCTGAGGGCGAAGAAGTTGAAACGGAACTACACGACGCGGGCTAGGCGTTAGCTCGAGCCCATCGATTCCTTCCGACGCAGCTCCTTGTAGAGCTTGATGGAGTGGGTGATCTGCCGCCTCGCGACATCGACCGGTTCCCAGCCGAGCGGTTGCGTGCGGTGCCCCTCTAGATCCTTGTAGACCTGAAAGAAATGTGCGACTTCATCCAAGAAGTGCGGTGGCACATCGATGAGGTCGTGGAAGTTTCTGAAGTAAGGATTCCCTGCCGCCACCGCGAGGATCTTGTCGTCGTGGTCTCCCTTGTCCAGCATCCGGAAAATCCCGATCGGTCGAACCTCGACAATGCAGCCCGTAAACGTGGGCTCGTTGCCGAGGATGATCACGTCGATAGGGTCGCCGTCGTCGTAATGTGACTGAGGCATCAGGCCATAATCGCCGGGGTAAATCATCGGCGAGTAGAGAGTCCGATCCAGCTTGAACATCCCTGTGTCTTTATCGAGTTCGTACTTGTTGCGGGAGCCTTTGGGAATCTCGACGAGGCAGTTGATTTCAAAGGGAGGGTTTGGGCCGGGTTCAATATCGTGAAGGGGATGCATAGGGACTCGCGGGGAGGGGATTGGGAGCGCGGTAGTGTGCGCCCCGTGTGGCAGTCTCAGGCAAGGGAAAACTCGGTTCGCACCATGACCTTTCCGCCGGTGGTAAGCGCGAGGTAGCAGGCGCGGAAGAACTGCTTCAACTCAGTCACCGATTGATCATCGCTTGAGTACTTCCCGAAGCGGAAAGCGTGGTCTTTGCGGACCTTTTCCCTGAAGCGCGCGATCTTCGCGGAATCGGAAACTGCCGTATTCGAGCTGAAATCGGTCGCCGCGACAAGAATCTCGTCCGACGACAGATCAATCGCGCCGAAGTCCGCGAGGAACGCGAATTGCAGATCGCTCTTTAGAATCGGACCGGCGCTGAGAATAAACTCAAGCAGTTGGCTGCTGGAAAACTCCTGATTCCCCGGATTCGTCGTCTTCCGTGCGGGCTCCATCGCCTCGGTCAGCGGGACTCCGTCTGAGCTCACTCCCCTGCGAATGTCGATCTCGGAACCAGTCACGCCAGCGGCGATGATCGCGGCAGGAACCGTGGACTCAACGCCTGAAGCAGGGGTGAAGCTTTCGACTAGCCACCGCTCGCCCTGGGCAGACACCGGAGCACTGACCGATCCGTAGCATCCGAAAGCGCCTCCCTGAAAATTGGCGGGGCAATCACCACACTGCGGCAGTGATTTCTTTTCAAGGCGCTGCCAGAGCTTGGTGACTTCCGCTCCAGTGAGGAGAGACTTCGCCCCCATCAGCGTTTGCACCGGAGGGTCGAACGTGAACTCATCGTCGCCTCGACCCGCCAGCGATTTATCTGTTCCCAGTGCGCGAATCGCCGCCCGCGAAAAAAACTGTTCCGCAGTGCGCCTACGCTGAATAGGACAACCAATACTCACATGGAATTCGAAGGCTCTCAAGTGCGCTTCACTCCTTGGAAATTCATTGGACTAGTCATCGTTGGAACAGAGAACTGCCAAGCGCAACTCAATTGAGGGAGTCGTAGCTAATCGGGCTGAATCCTCTACACGAATCGTCAGCTCTGCCCGCTCTGAGTTCCGGTTGCCCACCCATGCCGGAGGACGTTCTCATGTTTTTGGAGCGTGGCACCACGACCGAATCCATTCAGAATAGGCCGATCCATCATGTTTTTTCGCCAGCGATTCATCCCCGGACTTGCCATCTATTCCTATATGATCGGCGATGAGAAGACACGCGAGTGTGCGGTTCTGGACCCCACACGCGATGTCGATTGGTACATCGATTGTGCGCGGGCTGAAGGTTTTCACATCCGGCACATTCTGGAAACTCACGTCCACGCGGACTTTGTCAGTGGCTCCCACGAGCTTCAGGCCCGGCTCTCCGGAGAGGCCGAAGTTCACTGTTCGTCAATGGGCGGCGAGGAGTGGACTCCTCCCTACGCAGATCAGAAGGTCTCAGACAGCCACGAGATTTCGATGGGAAAGATCACTCTCAGGGCTATGTATACGCCCGGTCACACGCCCGAGCACGTGACGTGGGCTGTGTTCGATGCGGGCCGCAGCGCTGACACGCCCTGGATGCTTTTGACCGGCGATTTCGTATTCGTCGGCGATGTTGGCAGGCCGGACCTGCTTGGCGAGGCCGAGCGCGCCAAGCTCGCTGGGCAACTCTACGAGAGTGTCTTCGAGCGCATTGCGGGAGTTCCCGATTTCACCGAACTCTTCCCCGCTCACGGCGCCGGATCGCTCTGCGGTAAGTCTCTGGGATCGCGGGCATCCTCGACTTTGGGCTATGAGCGCCGCTTCAGCAAAGCCTTCCACGATTGTACGTCCGAGGAATGGACGCGGCTGCTGCTGGAAGGCATGCCCATCGCCCCGCAGTACTTTCAGCGAATGAAGAAGGTAAACCGAGGCAGCCCGGCCTTGATCGGCTTGGAGCTCCCCGGTCAGCACAGATACAGCCCCAGAGAAGTGAATGCGGGAAAGTGCGAAGACTGCCTGATCCTCGACACTCGTTCGAAGGAAGCCTTCGCCGCCGGGCACATCCCAAACTCGCTCAGTATCCCCCTCTCGCCGACCTTGCCAAATTGGGCAGGTTGGGTGCTTGAGTACGACCGCCCGATCCTGCTAGTCGTCGATAACGCCAGCGAGGTACCGACCGTCGTTACGCACCTGCTTCGCATCGGAATCGATACCGTGCGCGGCTGGCTCGAAGGCGGAATCGGCGCATGGCAAATGGCGGGGCTGCCAATTACAATCTCAAAGACCGACACAGTTCATGACCTACAGCGAAAGATTCAAGCCAATGAAGTCGCGGTGCTCGACATACGAACAGACAGCGAGTGGAACGCAGGCCACATCGATGGCGCTACTCACCTTCACGCAGGTATCTTGAAGTCTCACTTGAGTGACATCCCACAGGGAAAACCGCTCTCCATCATCTGCGGTTCCGGGTATCGCGGGTCGATCGCCACCTCGATCATGGAGCAGGCGGGCTTCGAGGACTTCACCAATGTCTTGGGTGGAATGACCGCTTGGAACGCTGCCGGCCTGCCGACGGTCAAGGATGAACCAGCGAAGGTCGGGTAGCCCGACATTGCTCCCAACGCCAAAAAGAGAAACGCCCCGGAAGCCGAAGCTCCCGGGGCGTTGTTGTTTGTGTCGTAGATCGAGCTGAGGTGTTTAGGCCTTCGCAGCCATGCGCTCGCCGACGACCTTTTCTTCGACGTTCTTCGGCACGGGCTCGTAATGGCTAAACTGCATCGAAAACGAAGCGCGACCAGACGAGAGGTTGCGAAGATCTGTCGCGTAGCCGAACATCTCTGCCAGAGGAACGTGCGCGGTGACGACTTTTGCGCCGCTACGCTCATTGATCTCGTTGATTTGTCCGCGGCGCTGATTCAAGTTGCCGATAACATCTCCGAGGTAATCCTCGGGCGTGACGACTTCCAGCTCGAAGATCGGCTCGAGTAGAATGCTTGCACCTTTGCGGCAGCCTTCTTTGAAGCCCATTGAACCGGCAATCTTGAAGGCCATTTCGTTCGAGTCGACGTCGTGGTAGCTTCCGTCGTACAGGGAAACGCGAACGTCGACGACGGGATAGCCGGCCAGAATACCTGACTGCATCGCTTCGACAACACCCTGCTCAACCGCCGGAATGTATTCGCGAGGAATCACACCACCGACGATTTCGTTCTTGAATGTCAGGCCATGGCCCGGATCGTTCGGCTCGACGCGCAGCTTACAATGGCCGTACTGACCGCGACCGCCGGACTGGCGAACAAACTTGCCATCAGCTTCAACAGACTTACGGATGGTTTCACGATAAGCCACCTGCGGTTTACCGACATTGGCTTCAACCTTGAACTCACGCTTCATGCGATCGACGATGATGTCCAGGTGCAATTCGCCCATGCCGGAAATGATGGTCTGCCCTGATTCTTCATCAGTATGCACGCGGAATGAAGGATCTTCCTGGGCCAGCTTGGACAGCGCAATGCCCATCTTTTCCTGGTCGGCTTTCGTCTTCGGCTCTACCGCCACAGATATCACCGGCTCGGGGAACTCCATACGCTCCAGGGTAATGATCTTGCTGGTATCACACAGAGTGTCACCCGTGGTCACGTCTTTCAAACCAACTGCTGCCGCGATGTCGCCAGCGCGGACTTCCTTGATTTCCTCGCGGGAGTTGGAGTGCATCTGCAGAATACGACCAATGCGCTCTTTCTTGCCCTTGACCGGGTTGTAGA
>JAUIJJ010000209.1 GCA_030431385.1 bacterium
CGACAATCTCTTCGGCAATGTGACGTCCGTGAGCTGCCTCGGCGCGACACATGTCAAGACGCGATGGGACGAAAAGGGTGCGCCATACAATGCCGATTCCGACGACGCGGCCTATGCGACGTTTGTCACGGAGAAGGGCATCATATGCCAGTTTAACTCATCGTGGACGACACGCGTGAATCGCGACGAATTGTTCGAGATGCACGTCGATGGCACCAAGGGCTCAGCTGTTTGTGGTCTCCGCAATGCGAAGATTCAGCCCGCTGCTTCCGCTCCGCGCGCCGTTTGGAATCCGGATATCTCAGACCCCAACGACTACCGTTCTGCTTGGATTGAAGTACCCGACAAGGCCGTCTACGACAACGCGTTCAAGGCGCAGTGGGAACTGTTCCTGCGTCATGTCGCGCTCGACGAGCCGTTCCGCTGGACGCTTCGCGACGCAGCTAAGGGCGTTCAGCTTGCCGAGCTTGGCCTCAAGTCCTGGGACGAGCGCCGCTGGCTCGACGTTCCGGAATTGTAGAAAGTCGCACCCATGGCAAACCCTCTCAACGATCTATCTCGACTTTGCATTCACACCATCACCACGAAGCCGTGGTCACTCGACCAGTGTATTGACAACTACACAGCTGCCGGGATTCCCGCGATCACGGTTTGGCGCGATGTCTTGCAGAAGCACGGGGTTAAGGAAAGCGCGCGGCTCATTCGCGAATCGGGTCTGCGCGTGACGAGCCTCTGTCGCGGCGGTTTCTTTCCCGGCGCGACAGCAGAAGATCGCAACAAGAGTCTCGATGACAACCGACGCGCTATTGAAGAAGCCGCCGAGATCGGCGCGCCCCTGGTCGTGCTTGTTTGCGGAGCCGTTCCCGGTCAGCCGCTGGAGAAGAGCCGCGACCAGATCACGGACGGAATCGGCGCACTGCTTGACGAAGCAGAGGCCGCAAACGTGAAGCTTGCCATCGAGCCGCTGCATCCGATGTACGCCGACGATCGCTCGGCGATCAACACGATGAAGCAGGCGAACGACGTCGCGGAGCGACTCAGTCACTCGCACGTTGGTGTCGCGGTCGACGTGTACCACCTTTGGTGGGACGAAGCCCTCGAGAGCGAGATCGCCCGCTGCGGGGAGAACGGCAACCTACTCGCCTTTCATGTCTGCGATTGGCACACGCCGACTCGCCACCTGCTTACGGATCGCGAGCTCATGGGTCGCGGCTGCATCAACATCAAAGAGATTCGAAGGTGGGTCGAGCAGGCGGGCTTCACCGGCGACATCGAGGTCGAAATCTTCTCTGAAGAGTATTGGGCTCTCGATCAAAATGAGTGGCTGAAACAATTAACGGAAGCGTACCTGAACCATGTCTGAGACAACACCGATACAGCAAAAACGCGTCGCGTTGGTAACCGGATCCGGTGCCGGAATTGGGAGGGGAATCGCCCTCCAACTCGCCACCGATGGCTATCATGTCGTGCTAAACAGTCGTTCCGCAGACCCGGCAATCACCGATCGCGGTGCCTACGAGGTGCTCGGCAGAATCGAGGCCAATGGCGGCTCAGGGATGGTCGTGCGAGCGGACGTTTCCAGCTCCGAAGATCGCGCGCGAATGATCGAGGAGATTCGAAAATCGTGCGGTCGTCTTGATCTTCTCGTGAACAATGCTGGGGTCGCCCCGAATGTGCGCGCGGATATTCTTGATGCGGGAGAGGATAGCTTCGACCGCCTCATGAACATCAACTTGAAGGGTCCGTACTTCCTCACTCAACTCGCGGCGAAGTTCATGATCGAGTTGAAGGAAGCAAAGCTGATCGAGAGCGCGCGCGTAGTCTTCGTCACGTCTATCTCCTCCTTCACGGCCTCGGTCAATCGCGGCGACTACTGCATCTCCAAGGCGGGGCTTTCCATGGCCGTTGCGCTCTTCGCTGATCGTCTCGGCGCGTTCGATATTCCAGTTGTCGAGCTACGCCCCGGCGTCATCGCGACTGACATGACCTCCGGCGTGAAAGAGAAATACGACGCGCTCATTGCCGATGGTATTTTTCCTCAGCGTCGCTGGGGACAACCCGAGGACATCGCGCGGGCGGTCTCCGCAGTCGGCTGCGGCGACCTCGACTATTCAACAGGCGCCGTGATCGACATCAGCGGCGGCTTCAATCTCCACCGACTCTAAGGAGGGCGAAATGAGCACGATCGAATTGCGAGACTCCAAGGACTGCCGCTGGGACGTCGTTTCCCTCGGTGAGGTCATGTTGCGCCTCGACCCCGGCGAGGGACGTACTCGCACGACGCGTCAGTTCCGCGCGTGGGAAGGCGGCGGCGAGTACAACGTCGCGCGCGGATTGCGGCGCTGCTTCGGGATGAAAACGGCCGTGGTAACCGCACTCGTCGACAACGAAGTCGGCCGACTCGTCGAGGACTTGATGCTTCAGGGCGGCGTGGACCTTTCGCACCTCAAGTGGCTGCCCTTCGACGGGTTTGGTGGCGACGCCAGAAACGGGTTGAATTTCACCGAGCGCGGCTACGGAGTTCGAGGCGCGAAGGGGTGTTCTGACCGAGGCCATACAGCCGTTTCTCAGCTCAAGGCAGGCGACATTGATTTCGAGCGTATCTTCCAGAAAGAAGGCGCGCGCGTTTTCCACTGTGGAGGTATCTTCGCCGCTCTTTCTGAAAGCACTCCCGAAGTTGCGCTCGAGGCGATGAAGGTCGCTCGCAGCGCCGGCACGCTCGTTTCCTACGACCTCAACTTTCGCCCGTCACTTTGGAAGTCGCGCGGCGGTCAGGCCAAGGCCCAGGAAGTCAACCGAGAGATCGCTCAGTATGTCGACATCATGCTCGGCAATGAGGAGGACTTCAGCGCATGCCTCGGTTTCGAAATCGAAGGCGTAGATGAAAACCTGACGAAGCTGGATACCTCGAAGTTCAAGAAGATGATCGAACAGGTTGTGGCCAAGTACCCCCACTTCAAGGTCGTCGGCACGACCCTGCGCGGCGCGAAGACTGCCACGTTCAATGATTGGGGGGCGGTCATCTGGCATGATGGACAGTTCCACGAAGCCACCCGCCGCGAAGACCTTGAGATTCTCGACCGAGTCGGCGGGGGAGATAGCTTCGCCTCCGGTCTACTCTACGGAATCCTCGCGGAGAAAGACCCTGCCACATGGGTTGAATATGGGGCGGCTCATGGTGCGCTGGCGATGTCCACTCCCGGCGACACATCCATGGCTACCCTCTCCGAAGTTGAAGCACTGATACGCGGCGCATCCGCGCGAATCGCGAGGTAGAAAAAATGACAATCCAAGAACGTATTCAAATCGCCGGGGTCATTCCCGTCATCGCGATCGACAGAGCCGAAGACATCATTCCTCTGTGCGACGCGCTGGGTAACGGCGGGTTGCCTGTCGCTGAGATCACCTTTCGCACGGAAGCAGGTCGCGAAGCACTGCGTAGCGCACGCCGCTCGTTTCCCGACTTCCTTCTCGGCGCGGGAACGGTCACGCGGATCGAGGAGCTGGAAGCTGCGGCGGAGGCCGGTGCAGACTTCGCGGTCGCGCCGGGCACGAATCCGCGCATCGTCGAGCGCGCTGCACAACTCGGCCTTCCTTTCTTCCCCGGCGTTTGTACCCCGACAGATATCGAGTTGGCGCTTTCCCTCGGCGCAAAGACCCTCAAGTTCTTCCCGGCGGAAGCTGCCGGCGGGCTGCCAATGATCAAGGCGCTTTACGCACCCTATAAACACCTCGGCATCTCCTTCGTTCCCACCGGCGGGATCCGCGCGGGGAACCTCGGCGACTACCTGTCGACGCCCGGAGTGACGGCTGTCGGCGGCACTTGGCTTGCCACGCCGCAACTTCTCAAAGAACGCCGCTTCGACGAAATCGAACGCCAGGCCACAGACGCCGTCGTCATCTCAACAGCAAGAAGACGAGCCGAAGTGGAAGCCTGAGTTCTCCTTCGCGGGTTTACGGGTGTTGGAAGCGGAGCAGCCGGAAAGCCCTTGCATGAGGGGGCTGGGTGGGCGCAGGTTGGCGGCTCGTTACCGGTTCGCCGTTCGCACTCGTGGCGGCGTCTCAAGAGGGAACCCGGTGGAAATCCGGGACTGCCCCGCAGCGGTAAGCAGGAACGAAAGCCGTCATCAGGCACTGGCCAGCACGGGCCGGGAAGCAACGGCGAGTAGGCGGCCTGCGAGTCCGAAGACCTGCCGGTAGCCGCGCATCGCGCACCATTTCGATGCCTTCGAGGGAAAGGCGTCATGGAGCGGCTTGCTGAATCTGATTCAGCGGGTTTTGATTTTTGCCACAATGGTAAGTAAACAAGCATTTACTCTGATTGAACTACTCATTGTCGTCGCGATCATTGCAATTCTCGCGCTGATTGGGCTGGCGAATTTCCGCATGGCCTCGAACAGGGCACTCATGGCAGCGGATGCGTCGAATCTCCACACAATAGCGACCGCGCTACAGACCTACTATGTGGATTACGGGACGCTGCCACCGGCGGACCGCGAGGCGGGTCCGTTCATGTCGCATACGAGGGATTTCTTCCAGCCGGGCAATGGGCCAGCAGCGGGCGGTTCTTGGGACGGGTTGCCGTGGTTACTTCTGGAGCACGGTTACATCACCGATTGGCAGACACTCTTCTCGCCTAAGTACCTGAAGGAATTCAAAGGCGGCGAAACGATCCGCGGCGGATACCCGAGATACCACAATTTCCGCTACGCCTATAACAGCGCCGCGCTTTCCTCGGGAGGTCACGCCGGGGGCGACGGCAATGTGATGTCGGGTGAGACATGGATCGTGCGCGATTTGTATCTCGACCCGCGCGACGGATGGTACGGGGGAGTGTGGCCAGAGAAGCCCGCCGATTACGAATACCCCTGGGGAGAAGGCGAATGGGAGCGGAAACTGGAACACGTGATCTTCGCAGATATGGGCGTGCGACTCGTCGTCGGCGGAGAGGACTTTGCACCAGATAGCGGCGGTTCGGTCCCTCCTCAGTAGCGGCTTCGGCGTCGGAAGAAGTGACCTCATCGGGCTCGACCTCTCGCTTAAAGCCGCTGGCGATCGTCCGACGCCAACGTCCCAGCAACAGCTTGAGATCTCGTTTCTTATCGCTGGACTTGTAGAGGTCTTTGACTTCGATCGCGCCTTCCTTGGCGTGGCGGAGCACCTGTCGGGCCCAAGCAAACTCGGCGGAGAGAATACCCAGCCCGGCGAGTACCGTAACAAACCCGGGCCCCGGCAATACCATGAGCGCAAAGCCTCCGAGGATCACGGTTAACCCAACTACCAGAACGACGACGCGGCGGGCGTGGCGCACGGCTCGTTGAATTCGCGTCGGCGATAGCACCGGCGGGATGATCTCTTCACTCAGCGGCGGTTCGGTCAAAGGCTTCTCCTATTCGATTTGTTCGATCGAGACATCGTGAAGCGTTACGCTGATGCTCGGATCGTCGCCCGTGGGAGGGCTAAACACATAGTCAAAGGAAGGCAAGAGTTGGTCCAACCTGACCGGATCGGCGACGTGAAAGTACGTTTGAAAGCTCTGCGGCGTACCGCCGACGAGATCGCTGCCAGTGGAGGAACTCACTTCCTTGTAGGTGCTCGCTTGGAAGCTCGAAGCGTTGAGCCGGAGTCGAACGGTTGGGGCGTTGATACCCGATTTCGGGCTGGCGTTGCCCGAAACGACCCACGTCACCCGATATAGGCCGTCTGCCTCTAGCGTTGTATCGAAGCCTTCCGGGTCATGCCAATATCCGAACAAGATCTCGGTTCCATCCGATCCGATCCCGTGGATGGTGAGCCTATTGTCTTGCTCCCTCACGAACTGAGGCGAGGCGAGGAGCGGCTCCGCGTTGAGCGCGACCCAAGTCTCGTCGATTGCGCGAGTGCGGCCTGTGGTCGAGGGGCGGTTACCGATGTAGCTCACTGTCGCGTTCTCGAGAGTCAGCGATGCGACCTCGGCATCTCTGCCGCCGAAGTTGAGAAGATCGAAGAACAACGTGAGAGACTGCTTGTTGGCCGGGGGAGTGAAGTAGAGTCGATACGTCTTCGCTTCACTCGTCGGCGCGAGTTCGGCGTTTGCTTCCGACTCGATGGTGAGCACGTCGCTCTCGCGGAAGTCGTCTGTTGAAACGCGCAGACGGAACGATGGAGCAAGCTGCGGCGATGGGACGTCGCCAATGACCGTGCCCTCCAGCAGCCAAACCTCGTTGGGTCCGGTCGGCGCGTCGATGATTGGCGCATCCACGCGTGCAGCGAGCGAGACGGCGGGGCTTTGCCAATAACCAAAGACGTTCTCATTGGAACTCGCCGCGAGCGCCAAGCCGGGAACGGAGTCGCTGCCGGGCGTCGTGAATTCGCTCGGTGAATCGAAGGACCATCCATCGGCGCTAGTTTCGAACGGGAAGGTGACTTCCGTGTCGCCCGGTGTTTGCGTCGGCGTCGGAGTGATCGTCGCTGTTGGCGTTGGGGTCGGCGTTGGGGTGGGGGTAGGCGTTGGCGTTGCACCAGACGCGTCGACGGGGACCGGCGGATTGAAGAGCTCGACAGTCGATGTCTTCGTTGTTCCGCCATCGGTCATCATCACTGCACTGAGCGAAACGAGAGCTCCTCGTTGGGGAGAAATCGGAAGGTTCTCAATGTCGGAGACTGAAAAGTAGAGCTCGTTGATGGGAATCTGAATCGGCGCGCCGACCTCGGGTTCGAAGTCAGCAAGGTAGTGCGTCACCGGCCCGAAGATCGGCTGTGATACACTCCAGCGGGCGACGATGGGGAATTCCTCGACCGCGCGAAGCTCGGTCGGTGCCGCGGCCATCCGCGACATTTGATCGCCATCCAATACATAGAACTCACCTGCATTGGGAATCAGGTTCTGGAACCCGTCGCCCTGCATCGCGTTGACGATGTAGTCGATCACGCCGTCATTGTTGATGTCTCCGTAGCCTGTCGAGTAGCTGAGCAAGTCGCCGCCATCTGCGCCGATGACAAGCCCGGTGAGGTAGGGGGGCGCAGTTGTACTCGCGACGATTCGCGAGGGAAGCGTCGGAAAGTCTTGGCCTCCGAAAATCACGTTTGAGAGCCCAGCCGAATTGCGACCAGCGGCGTT
>JAUIJJ010000210.1 GCA_030431385.1 bacterium
CTTCTGGAAGAAGATGAAGAAGAGGAAACAGAGACAGCCGTTTCCGATTACTACTGGGTTCGTAACTGCAACGCCTAGTCGGCGACCCTCGCCTGACCCACTAATCCTTCCATCGCGTACTGTTTGATCTTCTTGTCCAGTGTTGGACGAGAGATGCCCAGCAGCTTTGCGGCGTGAGACTTCTTCCCATCGCATTCCATCAACGCGCGAGAGATTTCTTCGCGTTCCGTTAGCTCGAGGATCATCCCCAGACGCGGGATTGATTCCGTGCTTGTGTCCTCGATCATCATCGTTCGCGGCAGGAGATTTTCGTCGATGAGCGTGGAGCTTGAGAGCAAGATACAGCGCTCCAGCAGATTTCGTAGCTCTCGGACGTTCCCGGGCCACGTCCACGCGAGCATGAGGCGTAGCGCCTTCGGCGAGACCTCGAAGTCGCGGATTTCGGTGAAGTCGTGCTGGATCGACCGCAGCAAGAACGGGATCAGCTCCGGGATGTCGATGACGTGTTCCCGAAGCGGCGGGATCGTCGCCTGAAGGATGTTGATCCGATGGTAGAGGTCCGCCCGGAAGCGGCCTGCTTCGACCATCGCCTCTAAATCTCTGTTCGTCGCGCAGATAAACCTGACGTCCGATTGGATCCGCTCGCTGCCGCCGAGGCGATAGAACGGCTGGCCTTCGAGTACCCGGAGTAGCTTGGCCTGAAGTGACAACGGTAACTCGCCGACCTCATCGAGAAAGAGCGTTCCGCCATCGGCCTGCTCTATCTTGCCAATGCGTTGCTCGACCGAGCCGGTATACGCGCCTTTCTCTGCGCCAAAAAGCTCGGCCTCGACGAGCTCTGGCGTCATGCAGGCACAGTTCAGCTCGACGTAGGGCTGAAATCGTCGCGGCGAGAGATCCGCAATCGCGCGGGCGGCGAGTTCCTTTCCCGTGCCCGACTCGCCCAGCACGAGGACCGTCGCGGAAGTTTGAGCATAGCGCCTGATGTTTTCCCTAACTCCCTGCATTGCTTCGCTCGAGCCGATCAATCCCAGATGGTCGGGGAGTGGGCCGGCCGTGCCTTGCAACACGAGATCCTCCATCGGGAGCACCCGGAAGCATTCGAGCAGCGTTTCGGCGAGAAGCAGATGATTGTGCTCGAAGGGCGCGGAAAGCGGGCGCCGCAGTAGGATCAGGTGTTCGGCCTTCGATCTGGCCCTCACCGGGAACACTAGCAAAGTCTGCACGCCCTCGTCTTCGTCGGCGATGAGCGCGGGGCCGCTCCATGGATGGAGGATGGTCAGGTTCTCGCAGGTCTGGCGGATGATCTCGATTTCCCCTTCGCGGTGAGCGAGCTCGAACGGCTCCTTGGGGTGACAAATGCCAGCGCCGACGCACTCGAACTCGCGCCTGAGGAGGGATGCCAGCGAATAGAGCGCATGACGACCGCGCACGAGCGTTCTGATCTGATTGGTAATTGCCGTCGCCCGCCGCAGAATGTTGCGACTGATGTTCAGCTCGGGTGTCGAGTAGGCTGCGTCGGCGGTAGGCGGGTCTGGCGTCGTTTCGTTGGGGCCTCGCGCCAGTTCTTTGCTTGATGGAGGGTCTGCGAGGATCTTTGAGACGATGGCGAAGAGTGTCCTGCCGATGCGCAGTTGATCGCCCTCGTGAAGGTGGTGAAATTCGTGGATGCGCGAGCCGTTGACGTACGTGCCGTTTTTGCTGCCGAGGTCACGTACGAGCAGAGAGTTGCCGACAGTTTCGATGAGCGCGTGGTGTCGCGAGATGCGCGCGTCGTTGATCTTCACCCGAGCGCGATGGTCGCGGCCGACCAGGATCGGGCGATCGAGATCGAGCCGAAGGCCCCCCATCGGGCCGGACATGATCGCGAGAGCCAGTTTGTCGATTTCTATCGGCATCCGTCCTACTCCTCTATGGTGCGCCTGAGCCCCATCCTGAAAAATATTACCGTATTCCCTGAGACGTGCTGTAAAGGGCATTTACAAGCCCGTGTCGTTTTCGTGGCGACCGAACTGTGGATCGCTGATATTGCTTGGCTTGCCGAATTGCTTTCCGGTTGGTATGAATCAAGCAATAGGTATAATCAGCGAGGTGACCTCTCTACCTCCTTCGCTCCCAATGCCCCTCGATCTTGCATTAAGGGGCACTAAGTAAGTTCCTTCGGGGTTCGTGGGGTCCTCCGAAGGTCCATAAAGCGAAAGCTCCGCCTCGACCGCCACTCGAGGCGGAGCAACTTTTTTAGCCCTACCGTCTCCTCCCTATCAAGCTAGAAACGCAGCGGAGCCCGGTCTCTCCTATCGTGCAGCGACTTTGCCCCTTGTCCCGCAGTCGGCAATGGCCCGTTACTGGCATCACGCTTTGTTCGTTGCTATTGGAGCCAGATCAGAATGAGAAAGTCACAACTACGGGCCCTAACGATCCTGCTCTGCATCGCCGCCCTCGTTGGCTGCGACGGCGGGGGGGATGACGCTGCGGCGGCGAAGAACACCTACCGGGTGAATCCCGACACAATGCGCGTCGTAATCCAAGAGCTCGGCGTCGTCGAATCGACGCGCACGGTGAACGTGAACTCCCCCTTCAGAGGCCGAATCATCACAATCGTCGACAGCGGGCAGATGGTCCAAGAGGGCGATATCGTCGCGGTGCTCGACACGGAGACGCTCTCCGACGAGCTCGATGAGCGGATGGAGAGCTTGCGGGACACAAAGAAGGACCTGGAGTCGGCGATCGAGCAGCTTCGCATGGACACGCGCAGCAACATCCTGGACGTGAGCAGCGCTGGCGCCCAACTCGACCTCGCTCGCGTTCAGCTCGAAGATGTGAACCGAAACCTCGCCGAGCTGGAGTTGCTTCAGGAAAAGCGCATCGCCACCGATGAAGAAGTCCGCAGCGCCGATGTGAACCGACGCATCAGCGAGATCGACACGTTCGGCCGCGACATGGATTTCCGCGCCCAGCAATCCGGCTCGACCAGTGCCGAGTTGGGAAACCGGACGACGATCGAGCGTCACGGTCTCAGCGGCGAGCAGCTGATTCGCCGAATCCGCGAAACCGAGGAACAGCTCCAACAAGCCCAGATCCCTTCGCCGGTCACAGGAATGTTTTTGCGCAAAGGTAACTGGAACTGGCAGCTTCGGCGGAACGTCGATGTGCAGCCGGGCGAGGAGATCAGAGCCGGAGAGGTGCTGGGGCGCGTGCCAGACCTCACCTCGCTCATCGTCAAATCACAGATTCCCGAAAGCGAAATGATCCGAGTGAAAGTGGGAGTGCCGGCCGAGCTTTACTTCGAGGCGCTCAGCGGCCTCACTCTGCCGGGGAAGGTCACCATGGTCAGCCCCGTCGCCATCGAGCGGGAACGCTCGCCCGGCGGTCAGGCTGGCGGATCGTCTGAGGTCTCAACCGGTGAGAAAGTCTTTGAAATCGAGGTCGAGCCGGACACCGCCGACGCACGCGTGCGACCCGGTCTGACGGCTCGCGTTACCATCATTGTCGACGAGCAGAACGATGTGCTCACGGTGCCTATCGAGGCCATATCCATGCGAAAGGGAGAGCACTACGTTTCTCTCCGCGAGGGGAAAGGGACGATTGAGCGACCCGTGCGCCTCGGGAGGACAGACGGGTCGCGGGTGGTGGTCGAAGAAGGGCTCGGTCAGGGCGACGAAGTCGTCCTCCGCTAGGCCTCGGCTTTAGATCAAACCCCTGCCCGTGGCTGACTTCGCTGGCTTTTCGTGGCGTGAGATCATCCGGAAAACCTCTTCCGAATTCTCATGAACTTCCATAAGCTGTGCCTCGCCCGCCGGGGCAATTCCGGCACCCTCGCACATGAAGATCAGCGTCCCCTCATCCTCCGGATTCGGAATGAACCTGATAATGTGACCCGGATTCAGATAAACATCCATCCCGGTCTGATTGTCGGTGAGCTTCAAGAACATACCCAAACTCTCCTCTATGTCGTATACAAGAGAGCATGGAATCGAACCGGTCTTACTGGCAAGGGAAAGCGACAGGAAAAGAAGGGAGTGGGAGAGTTTGGTTCCGGGCAGTTCTGTGCGTACTATCCCGGTTTTCTCGAATGCGCGAAGTCGTTTGGCCTTGGAGGCAGCGCCGGAGGTGAACGCGCAAGTCTTGCACCGCGCTACATGCGTGTACCCCTCCGGGGTTTTTCCTGGCGACTACTTTCAGCGAAGAACCAGATGGTTACAGACTGGAACAATGACTGCCGATGATCAAACGATGCACGATAATCATCTGTGTGAATCCGTGTCCATCTGTGGTGAATTTTTCTACTTAGTGATTTGCTATCACCTGCTCACAGCTCGAGTTCGCTCTCTAGTGATGGTGCGTTGACTCGGTCGTCGATCATTCTTTGGTCGTAGACGAAATCCTCGTTCTCGACGACTTTCCATTTGTTGCCGTGCTTTTTGTTGAGTGCCGTGGCTATTTCGTAGAAGTTGAGGTCCTTGTTGGTACTGACTAGATAGGTGCCGCCGCGTGATTTGGCGAGGTTACGCAATGCCTCGGCGGTTTGCCAGACGAAGCTGCATGCGGGTTTCCATTTGCTGCTGGCGCTAATCTTTCCCTCGTCCTTGTTTTGCGTTTCGAGAAAGGTGATCATGTTGTTACTACCCGCCGAGTCGGCGATCTGCCATCCGAGCCGTGCGATGATGCTGTCGGGGTTTTGGCTGCGGATTTGGTTTTCTGCGCGGATTTTCTCTGCGCCGTAGCCCTCGGTTTCGTCCGGTTTCGATTCAGGAGTAAACGGGCCCTTTGCGTCGTTTGTCCAAACCATGACTGTGCTCGTGAAGATGAATTTGATACGCTGCTGGCGCGCGATCCATGCAAGCTCGCTGGGCCAATTGTAGTTAACAATCCACCCTTCATTTTCTAACCCTGTTGGATTGGAAGCGATGGCGAAGTGATAGATCACATCGGGGGCGTGTTCCTTTACATACTCGTGCATGGCCCAATAGTCATCAACAGGTACCTTGCTGCGGTCCCATTTGATAACTGTATCGCCTTGCGATTCGAGATAGGTAACGACAGCGCTGCCGACCGTGCCGTTTGCGCCTGTGACGATTGCCTTCATAGTATACTCACTTTAATCAGGGAGTGGTTTGAATAATTACTTCGCGCAGGACGCATTCGACATCGTCCACGGGTGTCATGTTGATGTGTACAAACTGAATGTCTTCACCCGGCAATGAAAACTGAAAGTCATCGGTGGAGTCGAGGAGGACTTCCTCGCCGTGGGCGCGTTCAACCCAGACTCGCACGGGACACGAAGCATCGACGGTGATCGTCTGATTGCCGGGTGGCAGCGCGAGGTACTCGATGCGCGCGGGCTCGCTCCAGGAAAAGTCGACAACGAAGGTGTTGTCGTCATCGAGCCGTGCGATTGTCGCCGGCAATCCATTCATCAGGTAGGCCGGGATGGTCGTCGTATCGTTTTCGACGCGTATGCCGATCTTTGTGCTGAAGCGGCGGACCCACATCCCGAACTCGTAGGTGTGCGGATCGTCGCCAACGAAGCGGACCCATTGGTAGTCGTTATAGAAGCGCGGGTCTTCGACCATTTCCTTGCCGCTGCGCTCGCGGGCCTCGCGGAACCAGAGGTGCCCGAAGGTGACGAGGTCCGGCTCGCGGTCGAGGACGTACTGGCCGTCGCCGAGTTCGTGACCGATGCGTCCCGTGCCGAGGTCTTCGGGCCGTGTGCGCGCGATATGGTGATCGCTCAGGCCCATCATATCGATGGTTGGAAACTCGGACCAATACGGGGTCGTACCGGCGGCGTCCACGGCGAGCAGCGGCTCGCGATCGCCAAAGCCCTTCTTGAGGGCCAGCCCGACGACCTGACCGTCCCACTCCCAAATCTCGTCGAGCGACCGCTCGTTCTCGATGTCGCGCTCTTGCATGTACCAGTAGGGGAGAAACGTCAGTACCAACGCGCCGGCAAGTACTGGAATCGCCGTCGTGGCCTTCGTCCGCGCGAGCCACGGCCCGACGGGCAGCGCGGCGACAAACTCGGTAAACAGCAGGGTCTGCACGACGATGAGCGGCACGAAGTGGCGATAGGAGGGGAAGATGTCGCCGCCGATGAAGACGATGTACGCCGCCCAAGCGAGGCCGGCGAGGGCGACAGGGACGACGCGCGCGCGGCGTTCCTTCAGGCGAGCGGGCCAGCCAATGGCAGTCAGCCCGGCGAAGGCGATCGTCAGCCAACTGAGCGGTGAAAACGAGAGCACGCCGGTGTAGAGGTACTGAAGCCCTCCCAGCAGATGATGCCCTGAAGGCGTGACCTTGACCCGTGCCGTGTTTGGCACGAAGTCGCCGTAATAGAAGAGGCGGAAAACCAGCTGTCCCACATAGAACGCGATCGGAACCGCGACGAGGTAAATGCCGAGGCGGATGGTCTGCACGCGGATGCCACGGATGAGCAGCAGCGCAGCGAAGGAAGTCACCGTGAAGATCGGTCCGTCCGGGCGCGTAATGCAGACGAGTCCTAGCAGGATGCCCGACGGGATGAGCTTCCTGGGGCAGGTGTGATCGCCTTCCAAAACAGGAAAGAGAAGTACCAAGGCCCACGCAAGCAGGCCTGCGAGCAGCGGCTGTTCGAGGCCCGCGATCGAATAAACGGCGATGGGCTGGGCGAGCACCCACGCGGCCACGCCGAACAGCAGCGGCGCCGCATCAGACCAGCGAGCGGCGGGCCTGCAAAAGGCGATCGCGCCAATCACCGCTCCGTTGCCCACGACGCCGAGAACGCGCACCGCCGTCACGAGGTCCATGCCCAGCGCGCCGAGAGCGGCTGTCAGCAGCACCCACAGCAGGTTGCTGTAGCCTTCGACCGGGATACCGGCGGTCCACGTGAGGCCGTGGCCTTGCAGTAGCCGCTGCGAATAGCGCATGGAAATCAGCGCGTCGTCGACCAACAGCGGCATGAACCGCCAAGCATGAAGCAACAATACCGCAAACCCTACCACACAAATGGCAACTGTGGGAACTAGAGGGCGAAACGATTTTTCCGAAGATGAATCAAGAGGCGTCATAGATGAGTTACAATTGGAGTGCGAAGC
>JAUIJJ010000211.1 GCA_030431385.1 bacterium
GGGCGGCGACCAGACCGATGAACTCACCGAAGCAGTGCTCAACGGTACAGGCTTTTGGCACTTGGCCGGTGCCTACCAAAGTCAGCTTCGGCGAGACATAGAACATGTCCGGCGGGCAGTCGGGATATCCCTTGGGAAGCAGGATCAGAACATCTGCAGCCACGTGTTTGAACTTGCCTTCCGGCAATGGCACGTCCTTCAGGATAATCCCAGTGCTGCCACCTTCTGTCACCACTTCGAACGCGTAGCCGTGCGCGGAAAGATAGGTTTTGTCTTTTGACGGAAGGGCATCCCCTTCCGTCGTTTGATCGATCAGCGACACGAATCGCTCAACGCCGGCATCAGCCAGGTTGATCACACCCGTATCAGTGATCTTCTTATCATGCTGACCCGGGATTTCCTGCCACAGGTTGTAGTTGGGGGGCAATTTTGCGAGCTTGCGCAGCACGAAGCCGCTGATGCATGCACGCGGCCATTCGAGATCGGCGTCGTCGATCTTGAACTTGAAGCTCCGATCCGAACGGGCGACAAGCACCTTCTCGACGCCGCGACCGCGCAGGTCGTAACTTTCGTCGAGCCGGATGTCTTCAAAATCGCCATTGGGCAGGATCGCAAAGACATCCGGCGCATTGCCTTCCCCTGCCAATTCGCTGACAGTCGCGCCAGATTGCTCCATCACCGTAACCAACTGCTTTTCGCTCAACGAAAACTCCGCATAGATCGGCGCGGTGCGCACGATATTGACCAGCGGTGCCGACGTTGGCCCCACCAACTCGCCAACGCTCACAGCCACGCGTCCGACGCGACCTTCAAATGGCGCATGAACCTCGGTGTAATCCACATCCAACTGGGCTTGGCGAATGGCGGCCTTGGCCATTTCCACTTGGGCTTTGGCGACTTCGTTGTTGGCCAGGGCAACATCGCGATCCGCCTCTGTGCCCACATCCCGCTCAAAAAGCTCCGTTTTACGCTCCAGCTCCACTTCCGTCAGCCGCAGATTGGCTTCCGCGTCGAGCGCGACGGGCGCGACGCGCTCGACTTGCCGGAAGGTCAGACCCTCGGCGAGCGCTTCGCTTCGATTCTCGGCTCGCATATCAAGCGACCGCTGCTGGCGCTGGACTACGAGGAGCAGGGAATCCACATCGGCGGGATGCTCGCCCATCCCCACGACGCGCGCGGTGATCGCCGCTCGCAGTACTTCTTCGTTAATGAACGACCGTTTATCAACAAGACTCTTTCCGCATCGCTGGAGCAGGCGTGTCGCGGGTTCGTCATGACCTCGCGCTTTCCGCTCTGCTGCGTCTTCATCACCGTCGAGCCGGGGGAGGTTGACCTCAACGTCCACCCGACGAAAGAGGAAGTCCGCTTTCAGAACGAACGGCTTGTGGCCGGGCGTGTTTACCACGCCGCGCGGCTTGCACTCGAAGGTGCCGAGGAGCTGATCGGCGAGATGCACCTCGACCGCGAACAGGCTCCCGCGCCGACGCGAGAGCGGGAAGGGATCGGTGCTGCTCCTCTCCCGCCGAACTTTTTTACCTCTCCGGAGCAACTTGTGCAGCGCGCCTTTGAACGCAAACAGGCGACTCAGTCGGACATGCTCCACGAGGCGACACGGACACAGGCAGCTGTTCCCGGTAACGCGCCAACTCCGTCCCCCGCGAAGGTGATTACGTCGCGTCACGCCGACGGATCAGTGATCGCTGCGAGCCCTGGCGAGAGACCCGATTCGCGTTTTTGGGATCGAGAGTTTGAGCCTGAGCCTCTGGGTCAGGTCGCGGAGACATACGTCATCGCGCGGTATGGCGATTCGCTGTTGCTCGTCGATCAACACGCCGCCCACGAGCGGTTGGTGTACCTGAAACTTCGCGAGCGGCGACGTGACGTCGCGATGCAACCGCTGCTCATTCCGATTACTTTTGAGCTTCCCCCCGCCGAAAGCGAATCGCTGCGCGAGTTGCTGCCCACGCTTGAAGAACTTGGCTTCGAAATCGGCGAGTTCGGCCCGCGCACGTGGGCTGTCAAAACGCTCCCGGCGGACCTGCCAGAGTTCGACCCCGCCCCGATGATCAACGAGCTTGTCAGCGATCTGCGCGATGCGAAAGCCATGAACGCGCTGGAAGACTTGAGGGATCGCATCCTAATCCGCACGGCGTGTCATAGCGCCATCCGCGCCGGGCAGCGGCTGCCCATGAGCGAGATGCGCGAGCTGCTGAAACAGGTCCACGCGGAGAAGCTCTCGCTCACCTGTCCGCACGGACGCCCCACAATCATCCGACTGTCAAAGACGGAACTCGACAAACAATTCAAGCGGATCGTGTAATCATGGGCGACCGAAAGCGCCTCGATGTGCTGCTGTTTGAACGAGGGCTCGCTGAGTCCCGGGAGAAGGCCCAGCGGTTGATTCGCGCGGGCCTCGTGCATTCGGATAACGAACGGCTGGAGAAGCCCGGGCGCATGGTACCGGTCGAGATTTCCCTGCGCGTGAAAGGAACAGACTGCCCATACGTTTCGCGCGGTGGCCTGAAAATCGAAGGCGCGCTGGATCAATTCGGCTGCGATCCTGTGGGGAAAGTATGCGTCGATCTCGGTGCGTCGACGGGCGGCTTTACCGATTGCCTGCTCCAGCGCGGCGCGGCGCAGGTGTACGCCATCGACGTCGGGCGCGGGCAGCTTCACGAGCGCATCAGGCAGGACGATCGCGTGGTCAGCCGCGAAGGAACCCACATCGATTCCCTCGAAGCTCGCCAGTTCGATCCCACGCCAACGCTCGCCGTAGCGGACTTGAGGTTCATTTCACTCACCCGATTGTTCCCGGTTCTCAAGCGCATCCTTCCTGAGGGAGCCGAGGCGATTTGCCTCGTAAAGCCTCAGTTCGAAGTCGGCAAGGACCGCGTGCCGAAGGGTGGCGTGGTGACCGATCCGCGTCTCCACGAGCGCGTACTCCGCGACCTGAGCTACGCCGCGAAGGAAGAAGGGCTGGAAGTCCTCGGCACGATGCAGTCGCCGATCAAAGGCACGGAGGGGAACATCGAGTTCTTCCTCCGGCTTCGTGTTTAGCGGGGGGCGGTGTTGTGGCTGATGCCAAAACTTTCTCCGTGCAATCCGCGTTTGAACTCAATACGCCCCGCGCTGTTTAGAGGATTGCGGCGGTGATTACGGTGAGTTTGAATTGGGGTTCTCTATCGGTGGGAAACACGCGAGAACGGAATTCTGGGCGTCGCTGCCCTGACGTCTTCAAGGAGCATCCCGGCACCTCATGACTGAGTCGGAATTTCATATCAAGATCGACAAGTGTGCGGGGCAGAACGCGAGCAGGCTCTGCGTTGGGCTCGACCCCGACCCGGCGAGGCTGCCCGGAAACGTCGCGCAAACACCCGCCGGAGTATTCGAATTCCTCCGGCGCATTGTCGACGCGACGGCGGACCTCGTTTGCTGCTACAAGCCGGGCAGTGTGTTCTTCCAGCAATTTGGCAGCGAGGGATACAGCCTGCTCGAAAAGCTCATCGACCACATCCCCGCCGAAGTCCCGATTATCCTCGACGCGCGCTATGGCGAGTTCGGCCCCGGCGCAAAGGCCGCAGCTTCCACCGCGTTTCAAGCGCTCGGCGTCGACGCAGTAACGCTCAACCCGCTCCTCGGTCGCGACAGCATCGAGCCGTTCCTCAACCATCGCGGCAAGGGCGTGTTCCTGATTTGCCTGACTCCCAACGCCGGTGCGGCGGAGCTTCAAATTCAAAACGACTTGTACGTTCGGCTGGCCGAGGCGGCTTACGAATTCCGCGCACGGAATGAAAACGTGGGCCTGATGGCGGGCGCTGCGCTCCCCGAACACCTCCGCAGATGCCGCGAACGTTTTCCTCGAGGCATGATCCTAATCCCCGGCCTCACCGGCCAAAGCGGCAGCCTCGCCTCCGTCGCAGAAGCCATGGGGCCGAGCGTCGCGACGGAACTCATCGTCAACACCACCCGCTCGATCCTCTACGCCGACACCTCCAGCGAATACCCCAAAACCGCCCGAAAAGCAGCACTACGACTCAGAGAAGCCATCAACGAAGCAATACAGGGAGCCGGGCGGGGCGGCGCCTCCACCTAGCTGTAGATCTCTCCGCCCTGGTCTTTGAATTCTTCGCTCATTTGTTCCATCCCTTTTTCCATGGCTGATTCTTCGTCGAGGCCTTGTTTGGCGGCGTAGTCTCGGATTTGCTGGGTGATTTCCATTGAGCAGAATTTGGGGCCGCACATGGAGCAGAAGTGCGCGACTTTTGCCCCCTCGGCGGGGAGCGTTTCGTCGTGGTATTCACGGGCTGTTTCCGGGTCGAGGGAGAGGTTGAACTGGTCCTCCCAGCGGAATTCGAAGCGGGCCTTGCTGAGCTGGTCGTCTCGCCATTGGGCGCCGGGGTGGCCCTTGGCGAGATCGGCGGCGTGGGCGGCGATTTTGTAGGTAATCACGCCCTCCTTCACGTCGTCCTTGTTGGGCAGGCCGAGGTGTTCCTTGGGCGTGACGTAGCAGAGCATTGCGGTCCCGTACCAGCCGATCATCGCGGCGCCGATGCCGGAGGTGAAGTGATCATAGCCCGGTGCGATGTCGGTGGTGAGCGGCCCGAGAGTGTAGAACGGTGCTTCCTGACACCAATCGAGTTGGCGCTGCATGTTTTCGTGGATCATGTGCATAGGGACGTGGCCGGGGCCTTCGTTCATGACCTGCACGTCGTACTCCCAAGCGCGCTTGGTCAGCTCGCCTTGCACGTAAAGTTCGGCGAGTTGGGATTCGTCGTTGGCGTCGGCGAGTGAACCGGGCCGCAGGCCGTCGCCGATTGAGAAGCTCACGTCGTAGGCGGCCATGATCTCACAGATTTCGTCCCAGTTCGTGTAAAGAAAGCTCTCTTTGTGATGGGCGAGGCACCACTTGGCGATGATCGAGCCTCCACGGCTGACGATGCCGGTGACGCGCTTGGCGGTCATGGGGATGAACCGCATGAGTAGCCCGGCGTGGATGGTGAAGTAGTCGACGCCTTGCTCGGCCTGCTCGATGAGCGTGTCGCGGTAGATCTCCCACGTGAGGTCCTCGGGCCGACCGCCAACCTTTTCAAGGGCTTGGTAGATCGGAACGGTGCCAACCGGTGCGGGGCAGTTGCGTAGAATCCACTCGCGGGTTTCGTGGATGTTCTTTCCCGTCGAGAGGTCCATGATCGTGTCTGCGCCCCATCGAGTCGCCCAAACCATCTTCTCCACCTCTTCCTCGATGGAGGAGCTGACGGCGGAGTTTCCGATGTTGGCGTTTATCTTTACGAGGAAGTTGCGGCCAATAGCCATTGGCTCCAACTCGACGTGGTTGATGTTTGCTGGAATGATCGCGCGACCGCGTGCGACTTCGTCGCGGACAAACTCTGGGGTGATTTCCTCGGGAACGGAGGCTCCCCAGGAATTACCCGGGTGCTGGCCGGGGAAGGGACTCTTGACGCGGTTTTTCCCGCGCGGGAGTTGCCGCTTGCGGAGCTGCGGCAGGACTCGTTCGAGGCGCTCGTAAATGTCGCCGTGGGCCTCGGTCGGCCCGGCGGTGTAACCCTCGTCACCATAGGCGCCGATGGGGCCGGTGCCAGGCCGCATCCACTCCTCGCCGGACGGGGCGGCGGCGCGGGCGCGGTCCATGAGCTGATTTTCCCGGATCGCGACGTACTCCATCTCGGGCGTGATGATTCCCTGACGGGCGTAGTGCATTTGCGTGACGCGCTTGCCTTCGGAGGCGCGCCGCGGTTTGCGAAGGGCGTCGAAACGCAGGTGGTCCAGGCCCTTGTCGGCGAGGCGTTTTTGACCGTACTCGCTGGTGAGGCTGTCCATCTCGAAGGTGTCGCCGCGCTCGCGGACCCACTCGATCCGAACTGGTTTCAGCCCTTGGCGCACGTCGATCTCGACGGAGTTATCGCTGTACGGGCCGCTCGTGTCGTAGACGACGACGGACGGGTTTTCGACGGTCGATTCCTTGCCGAGGTGATCGGTGGACGTCGTCGGCGAGACGGAAATCTCGCGCATGGGCACTTGAATGCTCGGCTTGCTGCCCTCGACGTAAATCTTCTGAGAGCCGGGGAGCGGCCCCCTGCTGATGAGCTCGCTGGCGAAGTTTCTCTTCGGATCGTTCTTGGCGACTGGTTTTTCACTAATGGACATTGGAAACCCCTTTCCCGGGACGTCTGGTGGAAGGGGTCATGTGATGGGGAGGGAACTTCCGTGCTGCTTCCCTACGCCGGCATGACCCGGATCAGGTTCAAGGGCTACCGCGGCGCACCCGTTTCGGGAACCGCATCTCAGAGGCTCATTGGCCCCGCACCCAGCAATGGTGTGGTCCTATGCGAGGAGGCAGGGTGCTGGCAAGAGGGATCGGTGCCTGCCCCTTTGCCGTTGCGCTGAGGGCTGTCTGCCGCGAGCCTCTGCCCTCTTTGCCCCCGAAGGCTTTCAGGAGTCACGAACGTAGGATGACAGCCAAGATTCCAGACATTGCCACCACCGATGCCGGTTGGTGCTCGCGCCGGGTCAGTGTGCCGGTTCCGGAGATCAGTTACGTCGCGTGTATCTTTGAAGCCTATGACAACGAGTTTCTGGTGAGAACCGAAACGCAGGGGTTGGGGGTTCTCAGGATTTGGTACCCGGCTTCGAGTCAGGCCAACCTCGAGAACGTCCTCCGCGAAATGCGCACCGAATTTCCGATCACGATCCTGTCCGAAGAAGTAGGCATGGCGGGACTCGATGAGGTTTATCCTGAATGAAACATGACGACGATCTTTACGATCCAGAACTCTTACCGCCGATTCCGGTCCTGATTGGTTTCCTCGTATTCTGCGTGGCGACGGCATTCGTGATTCTCGGTATGACCCCCTTCACGCATCAGCTCGATGACATCAAGATCATCGGGTTGTACGTGGGCGGCAGCGTTTGCCTGGCGTATTGGGCGTTTCTGTGGGCGTTTGACTACGTCGCCTCGCCGCCGCGAATCGTTTGGCTCCCTTACGTGTGCTATCTAGTCGTCTGCCTCCTCTCAACACTGTTCGCGCGGGAGTTTCTTCGGTGGATCGGCT
>JAUIJJ010000212.1 GCA_030431385.1 bacterium
CAACGCTTGAAAAGGCCGCGAACGAGCTACTGGACGTGAAGGCCCAGACCAAACACATCGTTGTCATCAGCGACGGCGACCCGGCACCTCCTTCGCAATCGGTTGTTAGAAAGATTCGCGACAACGGCATCACGGTCTCCTCTGTCGCGATCTCTCCGCATAGCGGGCAGACTGTAGATACGCTGAAGAGAATGGCGTATTGGGGCGCGGGGAATTTCTACTTCCCCGACCACCCGAGCGAGCTCCCAAGGATCTTCACCAAGGAAGCGACCATCGTCCGGCGCTCGATGATCTACGAGTCGCCATTCTTCCCACTCTCCGATTCTCCGTCAGAAGTCATGCTGGGCTTCGCGACGTTCCCGCAGCTCCAAGGCTACGTCGTGACCTCGATCAAAGACCTGGCGACGCAGGCACTCATCACCGACAAGGACGACCCCTTGCTCGCACACTGGCGTTATGGGCTCGGCAAAACGGTGGCATTCACCTCCGACGCAAAAAACAAGTGGGCGTCGGATTGGGTTCAGTGGGGGCGCTTCGCGAAGTTCTGGTCGCAGGTTGTGCGATGG
This sequence comes from bacterium, assembly GCA_030431385.1. Taxonomy (GTDB): domain Bacteria; phylum Sumerlaeota; class Sumerlaeia; order SLMS01; family SLMS01; genus JAUIJJ01. The sequence continues at coordinate 567 of JAUIJJ010000212.1, forward strand.
TCGCTGCGCGAAACCAACAGCGCCAACTTTCAAGTCAACACTGAGCTGCGCGGCGGCACGGGTTATGTCACCATCGATGCGCTGGACAACGATGGCGACTTCATGAATTTCATCGACTTCGATGCAACGGTCATCGGCCCCGAGTTCGAATCCGGCGACCTCGAAGTTCGTCAGGTCGCGCCCGGCAGGTATGAGGGAACCTTTCCGGCCGGAAAAGTCGGCACCTATATGCTGTCGATGCAGACTGGCGAAAACGAGCATGGCGAACCGCAGTTTCTCACCAGCGGCGTTTCGCTCTCCTATTCGCCCGAGTATCAGACGAGCCGTAGCGCCGACGACTATCTGGGGAAAGTCGCGGAGACGTCCGGAGGCAAGCTTGTCGACGACCCGGCCAGCTACAACCCGTTCACGCGGGACCTCGTCCCCACCAGCAGACCGAAGCCGCTGTGGCCGATGCTCCTCCTCATGGCGACGGCGCTACTCCCCATGGACATCTTCCTCCGCCGCGTGTACTTGAATTGGGGCGATATCGCGAAATGGTCGAAGGAAAGACTGCTGGGGATCGTCCCTCGCCGGAAATCGTTGGCGGAGCACGACGAGCGAATGGCGGGGCTACGCGAAGCGAAAGCCCGCGCAATGCGCACCAAAGAAGAAGAAACAGAGACCAAGGAAGCACGAGCGGATTTCCGCGAACGCCTCTCGCAGCAAACCAAAGCGAAATCCGGCGACAAGAGTGTGTTCTCGACTCCCGAAGACCCCGGTCGCCAAGAAGTTCGGCGCGGGAAACAAACCGTCACACCAGAAAACGAAGGAGCCCCGCCGAAGAGCGAGGGTGGGTTCTCCTCACTAATGGAAGCTAAGAAGCGCGCGCACAAGAAGAGGCGGAAGTAAATCTTCCGCAGACCAAGAGGAGTAGTTCAAGATTATGAACGAACAGATTCAGCAGCAAGCAGCGGAATTCCGACAGAGCTTTGAGCGACTCATGGCCGAGATCGGGAAGGTCATCGTGGGCAACGACGAGGTCGTCGAAGGCGTACTCACCGCACTCTTCGCCGGCGGCCACGTACTTCTCGAAGGCGTGCCCGGGCTCGGCAAGACGATGCTTGTACGAACTCTTGGCGAGGCACTCGACCTCCCCTTCTCGCGCATCCAATTCACGCCCGACCTCATGCCCGCAGACATTGTCGGCACAAACGTCGTGCAGGAAGAACCGGACACCGGCCGCCGCTCGCTGCAGTTCGAACATGGGCCGATTTTCACGAACCTGCTCCTCGCCGATGAGATCAACCGCGCGACGCCGAAGACCCAATCGGCCATGCTCGAATGTATGCAGGAAAAACAGATCACGGTCGCCGGGCATGTCTACCCGCTCGACAAACCATTCTTCGTGATGGCAACGCAAAACCCTATCGAAATGGAAGGCACCTACCCGCTCCCCGAAGCGCAGCTCGACCGCTTCCACCTGAAACTCATGGTGCCGTTTCCCAAGCGTCAGGACCTCGCCGTGATCCTCGACAGAACCACCAAGAAGGAATCTCCACACGCAGAGAAAGTGATGGGCCACGAAGAGATTCTCAAGTGGATGGACTTCGTGCGACAGGTCGTCGTCGCGCCACACGTTCAGGACTACGCCGTGCGGCTGGTGCTCGCGTCTCACCCCGAGAGCGAGTTCGCCACCGACATGGTGAAGCGCTACGTGCGCTTCGGGAGTTCACCGCGCGGCGCACAGGGACTCATCCTCGGCGCCAAGATCAAAGCCGTACGCTCGGAGCGCTACAACGTCGCCTTCGCCGATATTGGGGCGATGCTGCTCCCCGTTCTGCGCCACCGGCTCGTCCTCAACTTCGAGGCCGACGCCGAAGGCATCAGCAGCGACATCATCCTCGCCGACATGCTGGAGAAAGTCCCGAGGGAAGTCGCGGACTTCGCAGCGAGATAGACGCAACCCCCGCTCGCCTTCCCCGCGCGGGGGTGCATCCCGGCACTCCATCAAACTGTCGCCCGCTAAAGCCTCGGTAGGGTAACCGCATGTAGCGCGGTGCAAGACCTGCCGAGCAAAGCGAGGCTGGTCGCGGCTCCGTGTTAGAGTTAGTAAAGACGTGCGCCGGAGGCGTACTCGCAACGCTCGCTCTACCAACAGGCTGCGGGCACGCCTCCGGTGCGTAACCTCACACCGAAGTTTCACGGGGCTGCGGTTGGCTCGCTTCGCTCGCTCACCTTGCCCCCGCGCCACATGCGAATGCACCTCCGGTGCCCACACCGCATAACTGATCAGCCCCACTAACCATCCCACGAATTCGAAAGATGCACCCCCCGCGCGGGCGTGAACCGTTTTTCGTTGACTCGCAGCGGGGAGGTCGAGGATACAGCGCGTCTCTGTTGAGCGGGAGTAGCTCAGTGGTAGAGCTTCAGCCTTCCAAGCTGAATGTCGCGGGTTCGATCCCCGTCTCCCGCTCCATTCCTTTTGTCGATCATTTGGTATCTATGGGTCGCCCGCTGCCGGGTGGGCTACAGCAGTTTTAGCGTGGCCTGAGGGTCCCGAAATATTGAATCCGTCCGACCGAATCATGGTGGAGCAGACTTCCAGAAACTCGAGCCTTGCTCGACCCGAGCACGGGATGATAGCGTATGGTTTCCCGCCCGACCCGGTTCGCTTAGCAGAGCTTCTCATCAAATCCCTTGGGATGCCTCGAAACAACCCCGAACGCGCTCACGAGGGCTGGTACCGTTTTAGGGGACCGACCAGTGTTACAGTAAAAGCAACGGAGTTTCCATGATGAGTCTGTGTCTTGAGATTTGTGTTGAGTTCAAGTCTTTTACGCCAATTGAGGTATGGAATGCCTTGAAGGTTGGCCAAGCGGACTTTTTGAATAGTCATGACTCTTGTGAATGGAATGACATGAAAACACGCCTTCGGGATGTTGGGAGGGAGCTGGAGGCTTCAAAAGAGTTACATTTCACTTTAAGTTTTCAGTCTGGTGAAATCAGGTATGGCCACATCGGCCATCGCAACCTCTCAGTGATATGGATTCGTCGACTATTCAAAGACTTGACAGACGCAGACAAATGGGTTAGGTGTTTTTGCCATTCTCCGAGCTTTATACAAGCGTGGGTGTATGAACCCGAATACAAGTTTTGGCAAAACGCCCGTAGCCCTTTAGAGTATAGGGCAAAAGGAAAAAGCTCTGAAGGGTTGCCGTTGATATCAAATGGTCTCCCATTTCCTCTTCAGGAGGATGTGATAGACACATCTAACAATCCAGGACGACGCATAGTTAGATACGGATATATAGAAGCTGTCGGCGCCGTTATGTGGTTGGGGCCTCTGTTCATGGAAAGAACCGGACTAGATACCGAGACTCTCCGATCTATCTCTTGGCTGGGCTTGGAACCGCTCCCAAATGATGGACTCATGATAAAGGCATCAGATCAGGTCTTTGACACTGCTGAGGGAGAACAGGGGAAGCGCCAAAGAGATATTCGAAACTTACTGTTTGGAAACGTCAAGAGTGAGGAAGGATAGGACTAGCTGCAAAATAATGATAGTCATCCCGGAATCAGGGAGCCGAACACGTCTCACGTTCCCCGATTGCGCTTGCACTGAATTGGTCGGACGCCTCGACTGGTCGTGCGAATCTCTGATTGTGAAAGGGCTCTCATGTGTGGGCGATACGCGGTGGCTGGGCATGTTCCATCCATCTCCTTGCTACTCGACGGCGTTGAACACCGAGTTGAGCTGGATTTGCCCGAGTCGGGGAATCTCGCTCCGACCATGCAGGGCGCGGTCATCGTGCTGGAGGAGGGCGTGCCGGTGCAGCAAACGATGCGATGGGGGCTGGTGCCGCACTTCGCTCGCGAGATCGGCAAGTACTCGACGTTCAACGCGCGTGGCGAGACGGCCGCCACCTCACCGGCGTACCGTCGTTCGTTCGCGCAGCGGCGCTGCCTCGTCCCGTGCGCGGGCTTTTACGAGTGGGCTAAAGTCGAAGACGCCAAGAAGAAGGTCCCGCACTTTTTCAGCCTCGCCGATGGGTCGATGATGATGATGGCTGGTTTGTGGGACCGCGCACGCATTGATGGCCAGGACCTCCTCTCCTACACCATCGTCACGACAACTCCCAATGACCTGGTGGGACAGTTCCATCATCGCATGGCGGTGATCCTGCAGCAGGAAGACTGGGGGGCCTGGCTCGACCCGGACCTGAATGACGTGTCGGTCGTGCAGGAGTTCGTTAAGCCGCTTGCGCCGGAACTGATGCAAGAGCGCGTCGTCACACTCTAGGAGGGCGAGGATAGACACGGAAAGATGCCCGAGGCGACGCATCGAACGGATCGGATCGGCTGGCTGCGTGCGTCGGTTCTTGGCGCGAACGATGGTCTCGTTTCGACGGCGAGCCTCATCGTCGGCGTGGCGGCCGCCAACGCAGCGAGCGACGATATCCTTATCGCGGGTACTGCCGGAATGGTGGCGGGTGCTTTGTCGATGGCGGCGGGAGAATACGTTTCGGTCAGCTCCCAATCGGATACGGAAGCGGCAGACATCGCGATCGAGAAGAGGGAACTCGCCCGAGACCCCGAGGGTGAGTTAGCTGAATTGGCAGAGATTTACGAGGAGCGCGGACTAGACCCAACCCTCGCGAGGCAGGTGGCCGAGCAGCTGACCTCAAAGTATGCGCTCGGCGCTCACGTTCGCGACGAACTCGGTATCTCGGAGACATTGAGGGCGCGACCCGTGCAGGCAGCTTTCGCCTCTGCGGGATCGTTCGCCGTGGGCGCTGCGATGCCGCTGGCGACGGTCCTCCTCACTCCACGAAGCTTTCTGATCCCTGTCGTCGCGCTTTCATCTCTTCTCTTCCTTGGTCTGCTCGGAGGATTGGCCGCGTTCGCGGGCGGCGCCAGCGCAACGAGAGGCGCGGTTCGGGTGATGTTGTGGGGTGCGATCGCAATGGCTCTCACTGCTGGCGTTGGATTCCTGTTCGGAGTCGCTGGCTAGGGCCGCTGATTCTCTTGGATTCCGCCCATCGAAAATGTTTCGAATCGGCCTCTTTTTTACTTTCCCCCTCCAGATTGTTGTGGTACCCTACTCGTCTTAATCGCGTGTATATTACCTGATACAGTTGTTGGATCAGGGCCGCGAGAACTGCAATGAGACAGGAAATGCTGCACTATGATGAAGTTTCAGATCGGCGAGACCATTATCGATCCCCCCAATGGAATCTGCACCATGGAGGGCATGCGCCGGATGCCCGCAGACGGGGAAGAGCGCACGTTCTACATCTTCGGGGTGGCCGCCGCCAATGGCGTGCGGGTCTATGTTCCCGAGGAGCAAATTGAGCGCCGCAACATTCGACGCCCCATGGACCGCGAAGATGTGAAGCGCGTGCTGGCCTCGCTCAAGCAGCCGGTTTCGCCCAACCGCGACGATGCCCGACTCCAGTATAACTACTACCGCGATATCATGAAGTCCGGCGACCCGATGCGCATCGCTCGTCTGCTCCGCGACCTCTACATCCTTGACCAGCAGGACGATCTGAAGGGCAAAGAGAAGGAGATCATGGAAGCAGCGAAGAAGTTCCTCTGCGACGAAATCTCCTACGTCCGCCAGACGAGCAAATCGCAGGTCACGGAACAGATCAACGAATCACTCCGTCAGATGTACAAGAAGAAGCAAACCCGCGACAAAGAGAAAGCCAAGAAGAGCGGCGTCGACATCAGCATGGGCCTCCTCGGATACGAAGACGACGAAGAAGAGAACGAGAACGATTCCTCTGAAGAAAACGAAACAGAGAGCGAGGAAGAGGAGTCTGGCGAGGATAAGAAGAAGTCCGACGAAGAGGAAGAGTGATCCTCTGGGATCACACTCAAATCTGTTTCTCAGCCGGCGGAGTCGAAATCAGATCGGCTCCGCCAGTTGCTCTTCTAGGTAAAGTCCAGCAGAAGGGAATCGCGATGCTGCCAGTTGACGTTGGAAGAATTGAAACCATCACGATACAGGGCTTCAAGAGTATCAAATCAATAGTTGATTTGAAGTTTCGGAACATTAATTTGGTTATCGGGCCCAACGGTTCTGGAAAGTCCAACTTCATGGGAGCGCTAGCGTTTTTGCAATCGATCCTTGAAGGTCGTTTGCAGGAGTCTGTGGTTCGCGCAGGCGGAGCAGATTCCCTCCTCTATTTTGGCTCTAGGGCGACCAAAGAGATAAGCCTTCGAGTTTCTTCAATCGACCGACTCTACGAGTATCAAGTCAAGCTTCTCCACGCCCTACCGGATACGCTGATGCCATCCCTTGAGGAGGCTTCCGCTTCTGATGGCAGGATGCAGAGGAGATTGTTTCAGCCGCTTGAATCGGACGGCAGTGAAGCTGGCATCAGCAAATCGGTAGAGTCTATACCTCGACAAGTTAAAAAGCAGCTAAGCAGTTGGCGCCTTTATCATTTTCAGGACACGAGTGCCGATTCTCCGCTGATCAAAACCTGTGACGTCGATGACAAC
>JAUIJJ010000213.1 GCA_030431385.1 bacterium
CCGTTTATGTATGGCCTACCAATTGATGTCCCGCCGAGGTCGTTGGTGATTTCCTCAACATTGCCATCCAGATCAATGTGGAAGAGCACCACCTTCGCGCGTTGGTTACATGTAAAGTAAACTCCCTCGCTTCTCGAATCCCATTGAATGTTACCAATAGAACCATCAAGTCCGGTTTCCAATTCCCGGCGATTGGTTCCATCGCGATCCATGAGGTAGAGGTGACTTTGTTGGTATGATTTCAAGTTGTCATCGTTGCCGAGGTATGCGATCAGCTCGCCATTCGGTGAAACGGTTGGCGAATTGTCGGGGCCGTTTCGATTCGTGAGTTGAGTAAGTTTGCGGGTTGCGACATTTACTTCCCAAAGCTCCGACTCAGCAGGATCGTATTCCCAGTCTGATTGCCGATTTGATGAATAGATGATTGACGCGCCATCGTTCGACCATGCGAGCGGTCCATTGGCGTTGTAGGCTCCGCTCGTCAACTGGCGTGGCGAACCGCCTCCAGACGGAACAGTGAAGATCTGTTGGTAGCCGCCTTCAATGTAGCCGCCGCCGTCTCGCCGATAGATGAGTTTGTCGATGTACTTCGCAGACTCGGCCCACTGTGCGCCATCAGGTTTGGCCGGCAAGTCGACGCTATAGCTGTCCTTTTCCGGAACATTCATGGTGAAGGCAAGCGTCTCTCCATCGGGCGACCAGGTAACACTCCCTGGCCCCTCGGTGAGATTTGTCACAGGCGTACTGTGGCCGCCCTCCATCCAGTGAACGAAGATCTGGCTCTTCTTCCCGTCCGATGCCGAGTAGGCGAGCCGCTTGCCGTCGGGCGACCACTTCGGCGAACTCGCGTTGGATAGCCCGTCGGTCAGCGGCCAGTGCGCGCCGCTATCGATATCGATCATCCACAGGTTACGCTTCCGTCCGTCGGTCATGATGTCGACAGAGTTGCGCACATAAACGAGCGTGTCGCCGGAGGGATGAACCTGCGGCTCCGCCGCCAATTCCAATTGAAAGACGTCCTGAGCGGTAAAGAAACGGTCGTCGACCTCGTTGTGTTCAACGGGATCGGCCGAGGGCTCCATAGTCGGTTGGGCGAGGGCTGTGACGAGCGATGACGAGATGATCAGGGGGAGGAAGAAGGCGTGCGTTTTCATGCACGGTTTCTGTGCCCCGCGAGCATCGGGAGCAACGGGAAAGCCGCTACTCGACCTTCCCGAGCCTTGCAAATGGGTAGTAGCGGAACATGGCTGTGCCATGAATCAAAGAGACGTGTACCGGCCCGAACTCTTGGCTATCAAAGCTGAGCGGCCTATTGTCGCCCAGAACGAAGTAGTACTCCGGCGGGACGCGCATCAGAGGAAACTGGACGTAGGTCGGGTAACCGAAGCCGGATGGCGTGGCCACCTCTTGGTCGTTGACGTAGAGCTGTCCAAAGCGCACCTCGACCAAGTCGCCGGGCAGACCAACCACCCTCTTCACGATTTCGCTGTTCTGTTGGTCGGGGCTTTCCATGACGACGATGCTTCCTCGCTCAATACGCAGGTCGCCAAAACTGCGCACGAGGAGCCTGTCGCCGCTTTCCAGCGTCGGCGCCATGGAGACGCCCATGACCTCCTGAGCGCGGACCTGCCCTCCCAGAAAAAGGCCCCACAGGCTGAAGAGAATTCCCGCGAGCAGCGTCGCAACCACGAGCCGACCACGACTGACGCGCCGGCCCGCAGCCTCGACCTTCTTAAACACCTCGGAGATACGGTTGCCCTCCGGGAGCGTACTCTTGCTATCTTGTCTGTTGTCATCTCGGGCGAGATCGGTACGTTCTTGATTCGTCATGTTCCCGGTTCTCCCTTGCTTTGACAGTTTCAGTCGTTATGAACTACACTCATTGATTGGTTCTTGAAATCCGATGGCGGTCGAATTGGTCCGCCGATGTTCCCCGAGGAGTGCCCTTTCCGTGCGAGTACGCTGTCTGGAATGCCATCATCAGTGGGACTTTCCGGCCGAACAGGCCGACCAGCCCATCATTTGTCCGAGCTGCGGCGCGGAAGCTGATCCTTCTACCTTCGGAACAATGCAGGTTCCCGACGCCCCACGACAAGTACACGGGGCGAATACCGTGCCACAAGATCCGGCAACGCAGATGTTGAACGATGAAGTTCCCGAGACTGTGATCCAGCCCTCGCAAGACGCGCCGTCTTCCGTCCCAAGTCCGGCTTCTCACGAGTCTCAGACAGTCATGGCTGCCCCAGACCCTCGTCGTGAGAGCGTGAGCGAAGCGCCAACTCTTCCTCCCGCCGAGCCGCGATCCGCGCCATCCGCGACGCCTCCGCCCAGCGGTGCGCCACGATTAGGCGACAAAACGAACGCTCTCCTCGGAAGGAACCTTGCGGGCTACGTCGTGAAGCACAAGCTCGGCGAGGGCGGCATGGGCGCTGTTTTCCAGGCCCGACAGGTGTCCCTGGATCGAGACGTGGCGATTAAAGTGCTCCCTGCGGACTTGGCCGCGCGGCCCGATTTTCTCGCGCGGTTCACGCGCGAGGCCCTGAGCGCAGCCCGCCTCAACCACCATAACATTGTCCAAATCTACGATGTCCTCAACGCCGACAATATCCACTTCTTCAGCATGGAATACGTCCGTGGCCGCTCCCTCGGCGATGTGATCCGCGGCGAAGGGAAGTTGGATATCGAGACCTCGGCCGGCTACGTTCTGCAAGCCTGCCGTGGGCTGCTCTACGCTCACAAGCGAGGCGTGATCCACCGCGACATCAAGCCCGACAACCTGATGCTCAACGAGCACGGAGTCGTCAAGATCGCGGACATGGGCCTCGCGAAGATACAGGGGCAGTCAGAGCGCGAGCACGGCCAAGGCCCAGCAGCCGCCAACAAGTCCATCCATGAGGAAGCGCTGCCAAACCTCACGAACGTCGGCGCCGCGATGGGGACACCAGCCTACATGGCGCCCGAGCAGGGCCGCGACGCCAGCCGCGTCGATCATCGTGCCGACCAGTACTCCCTTGGGTGTACCCTCTACTATCTTTGCGCCGGAAAGACTCCCTACACCGGGCGCACGACTTTCGAGATTATCAGTAAGCACGCGACGGAACCGCTCGTGCCGCTCGATACCCATGTAAAGAACGTCCCCGAACAACTGACCGTCATCATCGAGAAGATGCTGGCCAAGTCCGTCGAAGACCGTTACCCCTCGCTCGCGGAAGCTATCCGTGACTTGGAGGCATATCTCGGAGTCGAGACAGAGAAGGGCACGTACACGCCGCGCGAGGAGCACATGGGGCTGCTTGAAGCGCAGGAAAAGGCGTACTACGACGTCCCGTCGCTGAAGAAGCGCAAGCTTGCCGTCACCGGATTCTTCGCCATCACGACCGTTCTCTTCTTTATCTGTTTTTTCGCCCTCGGGTTTGTCTCCGCAGGCGCGGTGCTTGGTATTCTGATTCTTACTCCGTTGTCTAACTTCATTATCGACGGCGTCCGGAACAAACGGTTCCTATTCCGCCGCGTCCGGAGTGTGTTCTTCGGCATGGGCTGGCGCGGCTGGGCGAATATGTTGATGTGGTTCGTGCTGACGGCGATGGTCCTGTTCTGGACGAACCTGCTGGTGGCCTGGATCCTCGTCGCCTTCGTTGCCGTCGGGTTGGCGGTTGCCTACCAAAGCATGATCGTTCGAAAGGTCGAGCAAGAGCGTTCCGGCCATCTTATCCACGTCCGAGAGATGCTGAAGGTTCTCCGCATTCGCGGCGTTTCCGAAGAGGCCCTGCAAGATTTTGTGTGCCGCTTCTCGCACGAAAACTGGGAGGAGTTCTTCGAGGATCTGTTCGGCTACGAGTCGATGATCATTCACCGCGAGCGGTGGGCTTCCCGCGACAAAGTAACTCCTCGCAAACGCTACAACGTGTGGCGCGATCCCATCGCCCGGTGGCTCGATGAGGTCGAAGAGCGTCGTCGCACACGCCGCGAAGAAGCGCAGATCGCGAAGGCTGAAAAGGCGCGCCTCAAGGCGGAAGGCAAGACCGAGTCAGAGGCGGAGAAGGAAGCCGACAAGCTCGCCAAGGACGCGGTCAACGACGGCTTACTGCTCAATGAAACTGTCATCATCGAGGCCAAGGAAGGCACAACGCCCTCCAAGGAAGAGGTCGCCAAGGCTTGGGAATCACCGACCGCGAAGAACGAAAAGCGCGGCCACGGCTTGATCTTTTGGTGCTTCCGCCTGACGCGTTTTGTACTCGGGCTCCTGATGATTGGCGTGTGGCTGATCGGTGCTCTTCCTAATTTCGGAGTCGACCTACCGGTGCCCGGATTCATCAATTCGTTTGTGACCGGAACCTACGCCTCATGGGGATTGGGAGACTCCCTGCTGGCGCCGGTGGCGGGCTTCCTCTTGCTGCTCACCGTGTTCTCGGGACGCGTCATCTTGCCTGCACTCGTGACGATCGGCTGTCTCGTGATGCTGTTCATCAACCCCGTGGTCGCGATTGTCGGCCAACCGAACTTCACCGCGCGACAGGCAGAGATCGGCAGCATCGCCGCCGTGCTGTTTGGCTTTATCGGAATGGTGTTTGGAATATTCGGTGGGAAGAAGCGCTGATTACTTCTGCTGGTGCTGACCGGCGGTCAGCGAAGCAACGGCGACGCGGCTGTGATTCGAGATGTTTTCCGAGGAACTCGTCCCGACTCGCTGCTCCATCAGTGGGATCGCGACTCCGGACGCGCTACGCAAGGCATCGCGCCGACGCCTGCGCCTTCCCGGCATAAAGGTCATCATCAGGATCTTGATGTCCAGCCATAGCGACCAGTTCTCAATGTAGTACAGATCGTAGCGCAGCCGTTGCTGGATCGACGTATCGCCTCGCAGCCCGTGAACCTGAGCCCAGCCGGTCATGCCCGTCTTCACCGAGTGCCGCGCCATGTATCGCGGAAAGACTTCGCGGAAGCGGTCGACGTAGAAGGGGCGCTCGGGGCGCGGGCCAACCAACGACATGTCGCCCCTCACCACGTTCCACAATTGCGGCAACTCGTCCACGTTCCAGCGCCTCATCCATCGGCCAATCGGCGTTGCCCGCGGGTCGTCCTGATTGCCCCAGCGCGGGAGCTCGTCTTCGGCGTCGATGCGCATTGTCCGGAACTTGTAAATCTTGAACTGCTGCCCGTCGAGGCCCAGCCGCGTCTGCTTATACAGGACCGGCCCGGAGGAACTGCGGCGGACGAGCCAGCTCAGCGCGAGGAAAAAAGGCATGAGCGCGATCAGCCCGCCACCGGCAAAAACGATGTCGAAACCACGCTTCGTCGCCGCTTTGAAACCCATCAGCGGCGTGTCCTTCATCGAGTAAAGCGGCACGCCCGCGATTTCGTCGTAGTAGATACTGGAACGAAGCATCTCTGCCAGTGAGGGCACGAAGGCGACCCGCGCCTTTTCTTTCTCACTGTCCACGAAGAGCTGCATGTGAATGTCATTGGGGACGTCCGTCGTCGTGACGAACACCTCTTCGATCTTGTTGTCGCGGATGATCCGGCGCAGATCCTCATGAGTACCGAGAATCGGGAACGAGCCAATGCGCTGGCCGATGCGGCTTTCTTCAAAGCAGACAAATCCGATGAGCTCGTAGCCGAGCTCGCGCTTCATGCGGCACCTCGCGGCGAGGCGCAGGCCAACCGGGCCGAGTCCTGCGATGACAATGCGCTTGCGCGCAACGCGAGTGACCAAGAACCGAGTGATGATCCACTGAAGGATCATTCGCCCGCCAACCAGACACGTCGAAACAGTTACGAAGGAAACCGGGTAGAGCAGCCGCGCGACGTCCGCCTCGCGGAAGAAATAGTTACGCACGGCGCACAGCATGACGGCGAGGGCCGAGCCTCGCAGCAAGCGCCTCGCCCTGTTGAAGCCGATAATCTTGGGATGAGGAGTGAACGCTCCGGCGAGCTGAAGCGCGAACATCCAAATCGCGAAAGCCCACCAGAACTGACTGGTGTAGTTCGTCGCCTCGATCGCACCCGGGTCGATACCGCTTCCGAAACGTAACCACCACGCAACAAACAACCCCGTCGCCACGGCAAGGCCGTCGCCGAAGTATTGTAGCACCAGATACTGGTCACGATTGCGATGCAAAAGCCGCTCTCACCTTGGTCCGGAATGGGCTAGATTACTCAGAGCAATGCGCCGAGTCTTCCGCCGGTAGCGGTACTCGATCAAGTGATTTGAGCAATGTTAGCCACACTTCCGGGAATTACATCCAGAAAGGCTTAAGTGACTTGAGGGACTATCAGAATGGTTCCGTAAGCTTGCGTTCGTCAACTTGATCGCTCGGATTGGCGGCCCGATTACTTTCCGACAGCCGGTTCGCACTCGACGCGAGCGCCTTCGTTGTCGGGGGCGATCTCCTTGACGATGCCCTCGATTTTCGACTCGGCGATCTGCTGGGTGAGGGCGGCGATCACCGGTTCAGTGGAGCCTTTCTCGCACACGGCGAGCATCGCCGGTCCTGCGCCGCTCACACAAAACCCGAGCGCACCAGCCTTGAGCGCGCACTCATTGAATGCCTTGAACCCCCTGTAGAGCGGTCGGCGGTAGGGCGAATGGAGCCGATCTTCCATCGCCGTGGAGAGTAGACTGGTTTGCCCCTGGTGAAGCGCCATGATCAGCAGGGGAGTCCGCGACGCATTGAAGATCGCATCGTTGAAAGGCACCTCGCGCGGCAGAACCCGCCGCGCCTCGCTGGTCTCGACGCGATACTCAGGAATGGCGAAGACGAAGGAAATTTTCTCGTGTACCTTGAGCTGTAGCCACGTCGGCGGCTCGCTATCGGTCGCGAAGACAATCATCCCACCGAGCACTGCCGGTGCCACGTTATCCGGGTGTCCCTCCAGGCTGATCGCGATTTGGAGGACTTCTTCCCGAGAGAGAGGATTGGCGAGCAACTGGTTGGCCGCAAAGAGCCCGCCGACGATTGCCGTCGAGCTACTCCCGAGGCCACGACTGTTGGGCACCGCGACCTCGAAGGTCAGCTTCAGCGGGACTTCCGGGGCGCCCACCTCGTCGAACATCC
>JAUIJJ010000214.1 GCA_030431385.1 bacterium
GCTTCACTACTATACGCCCGACGCTCCGACTGGTGAGGTGAAGAGCTTCCTTGATTTTGTGAAAAGCCCCGCGGGCCAAAAGTTGGTCGAGGAGATGGAGTACATCCCCCTCGGCGAGAACAAGGATTAAGCGCCAGTTTTTCCTCTTTCAAGGAACCGATGAATGAACGGAAACGAATCCGTTGCTTACAATCTTGATACCGAAGAGCCGGGCGCCGAAGAATTGCGCGCCGGCTTTACGGCCTTGCGTGATCGGTTGCGTCAGCCCGCTGGCGAGTTTGTCAGGGCCAAGGAGTTCCTGATCGAGAAGGCGCTGCTGGTTTGCGGCATGGTCTCGATTTTGGCCATCGCGCTGATCTTTGTTTTCCTCTTCAAGGAGGGCCTTGTCGCCCTCCAAAATGCTTCCGTTACTGACTTCATCTACAACACCAGCATCCAGTACGAGTACGACCCCGTCGCCGACGAGACAGTCGCGGTAGGCGAATCAACGGCTTACAATTGGCAACCGGTCGGGGAGGAGCCGAAGCTCAGTATCCTGCCGCTCCTCTGGGGTTCACTCAGCATCGCATTTCTTGCGGCCGTGTTTAGCACACTGATCGGCGTTGCGATTGGAATCTATCTCAGCGAGATCGCCCGCCCCAAGATTCGCGAAACCGTGAAACCTGCGCTCGAGCTCCTCGTCGGCATACCGACTGTTGTCGTGGGTTTCTTCATGCTGGCCGTGATCGCGCTTCCGCTCAAGAGCTTCACCAATTGGTTGGGGTTGGGAACGATCTACGTCGACTCCTACAACGCGTTCATCGGTGCCCTCGGCGTCAGCCTCGTGATCATTCCGGTCATCGCCTCGCTGGTCGACGATGCGCTCAAGGCCGTGCCCGCGGACTTGCGAGCGGCGAGCCTCGCGCTTGGCTCAACGCGTTGGCAGATGATTCGACGTGTGGTGTTACCGGCGGGAGTCTCCGGCGTTTTCGCCGCGGTTGTCCTCGGTTTCGGCAGAGCGCTTGGCGAGACAATGATCGTGCTCATGTGCGCAGGGAACGCCCCGCAGATGGAATGGAATCCGTTTCTGTCGGTGCGTACCATGACATCCACCATCGCGGCAGAAATGGGCGCGGCGCAGCAGGATGGCATTCACGTTCAGGCACTGTTCCTCGTCGGCGCGCTATTGGTGACGATTACCTTCACTCTAAACGTAATTGTCGAGGTTATCGTGAATCATTATCGTAAGAAGATTCGCCTGTGAGTGCAGCGAGCCGCAAATCACTTCAAGCTGTTCGCGAGGCAGTTCAGAAGGGCGATCGCGCCCCGCTATGGGCGGCGATATTCGAAAACATCGTTCGCGGATTTACCATCGCAGTCGTCCTCATGCTTGTCTTCATTCTGGGCACGATTGTCTGGGAGGGCGTTCCCCAGATTTCCTGGGACTTTCTGACGAAGGCACCTACCGATGGCATGCGAGAGGGGGGCATTTTCCCTGCCATTTTCGGGACTATCTTCGTCGTCCTTTTTATGATCCTGCTGGCACTTCCGCTTGGGATTTTCGGGGCGGTCTATATGGTCGAGTACGTGCGCAATGGTCCCATGGCGCGAGTCATCAGGGCCGCAGTGAACAACCTCGCTGGTGTCCCTTCCATTGTGTTCGGATTGTTTGGCCTCGGGTTTTTCATTCTCTTCATCGGGCGGAACCTCGACTACTACGCGTTCGGCACACCGCGCGATAATGCGGAGGCTCAGCTCATCGAGGAGCAGCTCGAACCGCTGCGCGCCCAGTACAGAGAAGAAGCAATCGCACAGGCGAAGATCGACGAGCTTAAGGGTAAGGAACGCGGCGACTTTATTCGCGGATACGTCGCCGAGAGGATGCCCGCGCAGAACCGCAAAGTTTTCGGACAGGGCGCCATGTTTTGGGCCGCCGCGACTCTCGCGATTCTGGTGCTGCCGGTGATTATCGTCTCCACCGAAGAAGCGCTGCGAGCCGTTCCCGCCAGCATGCGAGAGGCGGCCTACGGCTTGGGCGCTTCCAAGTGGCAGGTCATCTCGACGGTCGTGCTCCCGCAGGCTCGCTCGGGCATCATGACAGGGGCGATTCTGGCGGTCGCGAGAGGCGCGGGCGAGCTGGCGCCGATTCTATTCGTCGGGGTGACGTTTTTCATGCCGTCGCTACCTCTGACCGAACCGGTGAACTTCGGGCCCCTCGTTATCCAGGTCGTGAATCCCTTCCAGGAGTTCATGCACCTCAACTACCACATTTACACGATGGCGACCCAGCACCCGGATCCCGTTGGAACTCGCTCGATCCAATTCGGGACAACACTTGTGCTGATCGTGATCACGTTTATGATGAATATCGGTGCGATCGTGCTGCGCCGGCGCTATGCGAGGAGCTAATGGTTCTCAGATTGATGGATAAGCAAAGTGCGAAAATCGAACCGATGGGCGAAGAACTCGCGCCATTTCTTGAGGTCGACAGCCTCAGCGTTTGGTACGGCGAAAAGCAAGCCGTGCAGGACGTATCGCTCTCCGCGCCGAAGAACACGGTCACTGCTCTGATCGGGCCTTCGGGTTGTGGCAAGTCCACACTGATCAAGACCATCAACCGCATCAACGAACTCGTGCCCGGAGTGCGTATCGAAGGCGACGTGCGCATCGGAGGCGAATCGATCCTTGGCGAGAAAGTCGACCTGCGCTCACTCCGCCAGCGGATCGGAATGGTCTTTCAGCGGCCGAACCCGTTCCCTAAATCGATCTTCGAAAACGTCGCCTATGGCCTCAAGATTCACGGCGTGAAGGACAAGCAAACACTCGACGATGTGGTCGAGTGGGCGCTCAAACATGCCGCCCTTTGGGATGAAGTCCACGACCGACTCAAGAGCAGCGCGCTAGACCTTTCCGGCGGACAGCAGCAGCGCCTTTGCATCGCCCGCGCCCTTGCCGTTCAGCCCGATATCCTCCTTATGGACGAGCCGTGCTCCGCCCTCGATCCGATCGCGACCAGCCGCATCGAAGAACTCATCGGGCACCTGAAGGAAGAGTACACGATCCTCATCGTGACCCACAACATGCAGCAGGCCTCAAGAGTGAGCGACTACACCGCGCTCATGTGGCTGGGTGAACTCGTCGAGTACAACCGCACCGACGAACTCTTCATGAACCCGAAAGAGAAAACCACAGAAGACTACATCACTGGCAGAAACGGGTAAGCGAGCGCGCCCCTCGGCGGCTTGCTATTCCATCCCCTCTTCGGCGAATTCGATGGCTTGGATCATGCCTTTTGCTTTGTTGATCGTTTCTTGGTATTCGGTCGTCGGATCGCTGTCGGCGACGATGCCGGCGCCTGCTTGCACGTGCGCGCGACCCCCTTCGATGAGGATCGTCCGGATCGTGATCGCGCTGTCCATGTTTCCGTTGAAGCCGAGGTAAACGACCGCGCCACCGTAGGGGCCGCGGCGCCGCGTTTCCAACTCGTCGATGATCTCCATCGCGCGGATTTTCGGCGCACCGCTTAGTGTGCCAGCGGGAAACGTCGCGGCGAGCGCGTCGAGCGCATCCTTGCCGTCTTCGATCTCGCCTTCCACATTGCTTGCGATGTGCATCACGTGGCTGTACCGCTCGACCATCATGAAGTCATCGACCTGCACGGTACCGTACTTTGAAACTCGCCCGATGTCATTGCGGCCGAGGTCCACCAGCATGACGTGCTCGGCACGTTCTTTTTCGTCGGCGAGCAATTCGCGCTCGAGCGTGCGATCTTCTTCCGGCGTCTTTCCTCGGGGGCGCGTCCCGGCGATTGGGCGAACGGTGATCTTTCCACCCTTCAGTTTGACCAGAGTCTCGGGGGACGATCCGGCGAGTTGAAAGTCCTCGCACTTGAGGTAGAACATCCACGGCGAAGGATTCACGGCGCGGAGCGCGCGATAGGTGTCGAAGGGATCGCCACTGACTTTCATTGTAAAGCGCTGGCTGAGGACGACCTGGAAAATGTCGCCGGCTGCGATGTATTCCTTAGCCTGGTCTACTGCCGTGATAAACTGGCCCTCGTCCATGTTCGAGTAAACTTTGAGCGAAAGCGCATCGAGGTATTTGCGGCCGACTGGATTGAGGCCCTTGATGTCCTCCGGATCGCGGACGAGCCCAAAGCGCGTGGAGCTGATGCGCTGCTCGTATTCCCACGTCCGGTAGCGCTGCAACGCCTCGCGCATGAACGCGGTCGCCTGCGCGTAACCGGCTTTCGAGAGACTGAACTCGATCTGCCGCGGCGTCACCGCACCTCGCTTGAGAGCCTCATAGGTTTCGTCGACGATGTCGTCATAGGTGATTTCGCCGGTCGTGGCGTCTTCGGGTCTGATCTGAGTACTCTTCTGCATCAGGTGGTCGGTCTTTTCCGGCGGGCGGATCCGACTCTTTAGCACGGAGAGCTTATCGACGGCCGCCTCGTAGGCAGCCTGCGGCGTGTCCGCCTCGTCCACGTGGGCGTTCACAATCAGGATCAGCCGATGGCGAACATGGTCGAAGGCGACCAGCGTATCGGTGAACATGATGTAGCAGTCGGGAAGCTTGAGGTCGTCGCGGAGCTGATCGGGAATCTTCTCGTAGTAGCGGACAGTGTCGTAGCTCATGTAGCCAACGGCGCCGCCGACGAACGGAGGAAGGTCCGGGCTCGTGACTGGCTGGTACCGGCCGAGCAGCATGCGCAAGGTTTCGATCGGCGTTTGCTTGGGCAGAAGCCGCGCGTCGTCGCAAATGATCTCCTGCCGCGTTCCCTCGACTTTGAAGATGATTGAAGGATCCACGCCGATGAAGGAGTAGCGCCCGAGTTGCTCGCCGCGCTCGACCGATTCGAGAAGGAAAGCATTCAACGCACATTGATCTAGCCGACGAAAAACCGAGACCGGCGTTTCCGTATCCGCGAGCAACTCCGCATACACAGGGATCAGGTTCCCCTGAGTCGACTGCTCAAGAAATGTGGCAAGATCAGGTTTGATCATTCTTCTATTTCGCGGCCCGTGTTCTCCGGCTCAATGGAAAAGCTGTTTCGACTGACAGCGAGCAGAGAGTCACGAGTCTTCGCAAGGAGCTCGGCAGCAACGGCTCGCCTCCCAGAAGACTCGGCATCCTTGGGATGAATCTGCGGCTGGTACATGACCTTCACCGGCGAAAAAATTCTAGGAAGTCGCTTCGTCCGAGGCCAACTCTCGAATGAGCCTTCAATCCATGCAGGCACGATCGGTGAGTTGGATTGTGCGGCGAGGCGAAAAGCCCCCGCTTGGAATGGGTTGAGGCTGCCGTCGTGACTGCGCTTTCCCTCAGGAAAGACACACAGGAGGTGTCCCGCCTGCAGGATATCCAGAGCGGCACGCCAAGCCGTCCGGTCGGAGGGATTGTCGATATTCACCGAGCGCCCGCCGCACTTCCCGAGAAACTTACCAAAGACGCCGTTCGCAAAGAGGCGATGCCAGGCGAGATAGTAGACGGGCCTCCGGGTCGAGTAGCTAATGAAGACCGGGTCGAGGTAGCTCGCGTGGTTCGGCGTAATGAGCGCCGCTCCCTCAGCGGGAATGTTCTCAAGACCCGACTTCTTGTACGAGTAGAACACCGGCATCGTGAGATGGCAGATGAAGCGAACGATTCCGATAACGAAGGGCGAATAGTCCGGCGGTGTGTCGGCCTTGTCCATTAGGTCAAATGCCCAGTTTCTGATAGATGTCGTCGACGACTTCTGCGCTTCGCATGAACGCCGCGCGTTCTTCGTCATCGAGATTCATTTCCAGAGGGTTCTTCGCGCCGTCCCTCATGAGCATGCAGGGGAGCGAGAGGCACAGGTCCTCGGGTAGGCCGTAGATTCCATTGAGCGGCCGCGACACGGTCTGAAGCGTCGACATGTTGTGGGCGAGGCTCTCATAGATTCGCATCATCGAGACGCCGATGGCGAAGTTCGTGGCTCCCTTGCGCTCGATGATCTGATAGGCAGCCTGGCGTACCTGTGTGCCGATTCGCGCTTGGTCTTCCGCCGAAAAGTCGCGACCGGTGAGCTTGCAAAATTCCGGGAGGTCGTACGGGCCGATCCGCGCCCTGCTCCAGGCGATGACTTCCGAATCGCCGTGTTCTCCGATGACGTAGGCGTGGATGTTTCGCGGATCGGTTTTCAGCTCGCTGCCGAGCAGCATCCGAAAGCGCGCGGTATCGAGGACCGTTCCTGTGCCAAAGAGTTGCTGCGGCGAGACTTCCGAAAGGTTCCACGCCAGTCGCGTCATGACATCGACCGGGTTAGTGATAATCGCAAAGAGCGCGTGGGGGTTGGCCTTCGGGAGTCGCGGAAAGAACTCAGAGAAAATCTCCGCGTTGCCTTTCACCAGATCGAGTCGCGTTTGCCCGGGCTTCTGCGCGAGGCCGGCGGTGATGACAATGAGGTCGCACTCCGCCGCGTCGTCGAGATCGCCGACGCGCAAGTTGATCGGTTGCGTGTAGGGGAGACAGTGGGAAATGTCCATCATCTCGCCCTCGGCCCGCCTCTGGTCATGATCCACGAGGACGACCTCGCGCACGTGGCCGCCAGAGGCCATCGTGAAGGCAAACGTCGACCCGACAGCACCGACCCCGATGATTGCGACTTTGCGAATTCCCCGGGCCGCGTCGATTCGATTTGAGATCGTGAGTTTCTGCACTGGGAGCCTCCGCTCGGCTAGCGTTTCAATTCTGCGGCGAGGCTCGAAACGAACTTCGACACCGTGCTCTTCAGGTCGCCGCCCGTGTTCACCGTTTCCTCAATACAATTGATGAGCGCGCTTCCGACGACGACCGCATCGGCTCCTGCATCGACGGCAGCTCGCACATGCTCCGGTTTGGAAATGCCAAACCCCAGCGCGAGCGGCAGAGTGGTCTGCGACCGGATCGTCTCCAGATATTCGCGGGCGCTGGTGTTCACTTCCTGCCTGGCTCCGGTGACGCCCTTGACTGCGATACAGTACAAGAAGCCCGAGCTGCGCGACGCGATCTGCGAGACACGAGCGGCGGGCGTCGTCGGTGCGATGAGGT
>JAUIJJ010000215.1 GCA_030431385.1 bacterium
GGGTGCTGCGGGAGATTTGGTGCTGAATCCACTGCTGGAACGGAGTCAGCTGCCCGTGGCGATGTGAAGGTTTCTGATTGGGTGTGATCGATCGTGCGGGGAAGCACGAGGAGCGAGTTTTCGTCGGAGGTGATGAAGCAGCAACCGTCAGAACACGAGCCGTCTTCGCCACATGGCGGAGCTTGCGGTGCGGGCGTTTGGTCCGTTGGTGAATCGCAGCAGTCGATCTGTTGAGCCGCTGCGACTTCGTACGTGATGCAACAGGAAGCCGGGATGACGCGTGCGATCCCGGCCGAGAAAAAAAGCAACAGGACGAGCAGACTTGTCACAGGATGGCGACGCACGCCTCGGCCCGAAGCCCTGCCAGATCGGCAGTTGCTGGGATGCGGAGCTCTGGCCTTCCTGTTAGACATAACGCCTTTCTACTCAACCACTCACCCGACTCGTTGAACCATTTCAAGTGCCCTCGTCAACTGTATTCTCCCCGGCGGGGATGTCGGCAGGAGGGCTGCGGCCGCTACTAGTCCAGCAAGAATCGGTGCGGTTCGACGTAGCTGTGGCATCGATGATGCTGACTGCTTCAGGTCGCGCGCTCACTGGCTGTACGGAGCTGCCGATGATGACAGCATGGCAGTTTAATGGGGAAGAAACTGAGCAAAAGCACTCGCCCCCTGCTCACTCACTCGATAGAGTCCAGAGGACATTTCCAAGCGCTGCTTGGGACTGGATGCTAGCTGCCGGTACCCCGGAACCGGGCCACTACGAAGCGGCATCTCATGCAAAACTACAAATCTAATCACAGGAAGCGATTATGCACGATCACAACACGGAAGATATTGCGAAGTGTCCGGTCATGGGACACACGGCGGTTGTTAAGAAGATGTCGAATCTCGATTGGTGGCCGAACCAACTGGACATCAGCCTCCTCCATCAGCACTCCGCGAAGTCCAACCCCATGGGCGAGGACTTCGACTATGCGGAGGCGTTCAAGAGTCTGGACCTCGAGGCCTTGCGCGCCGACCTGTACGCGCTGATGACAGATTCTCAGGAGTGGTGGCCGGCGGATTACGGGCACTACGGCCCGTTCTTCATTCGCATGGCCTGGCACAGCGCGGGAACGTATCGCACGGGCGACGGCAGAGGCGGCGCGACCTCCGGCTCGCAGCGCTTTGCTCCCCTCAATAGCTGGCCCGATAACGTGAACCTGGACAAGGCGCGTCGACTGTTGTGGCCGATCAAACAGAAGTACGGCCGGAAAATTTCCTGGGCAGACCTGATGGTTCTCGCCGGAAACTGCGCCCTCGAATCCATGGGCCTCAAGACCTTTGGCTTCGCCGGTGGGCGCGTAGATGTTTGGGAGCCGGAAGCGGAGATAAACTGGGGTCCGGAAAGCGAATGGCTCGGCCTCAAGGACGAACGCTATAGCGGCGACCGCGATCTGGATGATCCTCTCGCAGCGGTTCAGATGGGCCTCATTTACGTTAATCCGGAAGGTCCGAACGGCAACCCGGACCCGCTCGCTGCCGCAAAAGATATTCGCGAGACTTTCGCGCGCATGGCGATGAATGATGAAGAGACGGTGGCGTTGATCGCCGGCGGTCACACGTTTGGCAAGTGCCACGGTGCGGGTGATGCCGCAAACGTCGGGCCGGAGCCTGAAGGCGCGACTCTCGAAGAGCAGGGCCTTGGCTGGAAGAACAAACTCGGCAGCGGCATCGGCGGTGACACGATCTCCAGTGGCCTCGAAGGCGCATGGACCCCCACGCCGACAAAGTGGGACGGCAGCTATTTTGACACGCTCTTCGGTTATGAGTGGGAGCTGACCAAAAGCCCCGCCGGAGCGAACCAATGGAAGCCGAAAGAGGGCGCGGCAGCGGACGCCGTTCCCGACGCCCACGATGCCACCAAGAAGCACGCCCCGATGATGGCAACGACGGACCTCTCGCTCCGCTTCGACCCGATCTACGCGCCGATCTCGAAACGCTTCCACGAACATCCGGAAGAGCTGGCCGACGCGTTCGCTCGCGCATGGTACAAGCTCACTCACCGCGACATGGGGCCAACATCGCGCTACCTCGGCCCGTTGGTTCCCGAGGAGTCATTGCTGTGGCAGGATCCGATTCCCGCCGTCGATCATCCGCTCATCGACGAGCAGGACATTACATCCCTTAAGGAAAAGGTACTCGCGACCGGCCTTTCGATTTCACAACTCGTTTCTGCGGCGTGGGCCTCGGCCTCGACGTTCCGCGGCTCTGACATGCGCGGAGGCGCGAATGGTGCGCGGCTTCGTCTCGCCCCTCAAAAGTACTGGGAAGCAAACAACCCGGCGGAACTGGGCGACGTACTCGGCAAGCTCGAAGAAGTTCAAAGCGCGTTCAACAGCGCACAGAGCAATGGCAAGAAGGTCTCCCTCGCCGATCTGATCGTGCTCGCAGGATGCGCCGCGATCGAGGCAGCCGCGAAGAAAGCCGGCCAAGACGTCGTCGTTCCCTTCACACCCGGGCGTGCTGATGCGTCGCAGGACCAAACCGATGTCGATGCCTTCGCCGTGCTGGAGCCAAGGGCCGATGGCTTCCGCAACTATGTGAAGAAGGGAGTCAAAGCCCGTCAGGAAGATCTTCTGCTGGACCGAGCAAACCTGCTCACCCTCACCGCACCCGAAATGACTGTGCTCATCGGCGGCATGAGAGTCCTCAACGCCAACACCGGGCAGTCGAAGCACGGCGTCCTGACCGATGCACCCGAGACACTCACCAACGATTTCTTCATCAACCTGCTCGACATGAGCACCGAGTGGAAAGCGTCGCAGTCCATCCAAGCGTACGAAGGCATCGACCGCGGAACCGGCAAAACCAAGTGGACCGCCTCGCCCGTCGACCTCATCTTCGGCTCAAACTCGCAGCTGCGAGCCATCGCCGAAGTTTACGCATGCAGCGACTCGAAAGAGAAATTCATCCGCGACTTCATCGCCGCCTGGACAAAGGTCATGAACCTCGACCGCTACGACCTCGCCTAACACCATTGTCGTACAGTAACCAAAGCGAGTTAATCCAAACTCCGGTCGAGGCAATACGCCTCGACCGGAGTTTTTTTGATTTTAAGAGAAGGTGTGGGGTTGGACAAAACTAACTAGATGAGACAAAGAAGCTTGCTAAGACTTCTCACGCTCTCGCAACCACTCCAGCACCTCAACCGGATGATCGGCGCTGCCTTTTGCCTTTGGCCAGTGGGCGATGAACTTTCCGTCTGGGCCGATGACAAACGTCTCTCGCGAGATGCCCATGTACTTCTTGCCGTACATCGACTTCTCGACCCAAACGCCGTACTTTTCACAGACCTTCTTGTCTTCGTCGGAAAGCAATAAATGCTGCAACCCATGCTTCGCGGCGAACTTCGCCTTCGACTTTGAATCGAGCATGGAAATTGACATGACGACCGCATCAACCGCCTCAAAGTCACTCAGCAGAGAAGTAAACCCACACGACTCCGCCGTGCATCCGGGCGTGTCGTCCTTCGGGTAGAAAAACAGCACGACATGTTTGCCTTTGTAGTCGCTGAGTTTGTGCTTTTTGCCTTCCTGGTCTGGGAGGGTAAAGGCGGGGGCTTTCTTGCCGACGAGGTCGGATGTGGTGGGACCAACTGATTTGGGCATAGGTGGCAATACTCCTAAATAGATGTTCTCTGTATTGGGTGCAAAAAAACAGCCTCCTCTTTGCAGAAGGGGTCTTGATCGATATCTCGGATAGACTTCCTTTAGTCCTTCAGAACAGACCAATCTTCCACATTAGTGTTGTCGTTGAGGAGGATTCTTCATGGAAAAGATTGACCACCTGGGAACCGGACAACGTTTCCCGGGCTGACTGTGCCGTTTGTAGGATCATAATAGTTCAAAATACTCCAGCGTGCTTTAGTCAAAATGGAGCCATCGGGATTGTAAACTCGATGTGTACGGTCAGGCCCGATGCTGAATAAAATATAGTCCGTAGGTACCATTCCAGGATCGGTAGTTTCATCGGCATCCGGGGCACCGAGGCTTGTTCCAAAGATCGTACCGTTAGCATCCAACGGCACATGAACCGCCCGAAAGCCACTCCCGTTATCGTTGTAGGGGACCCCGTTTTCATCATAACCGAACCCGAGTCGTTCGTAGTGCAGGTACTGTGGCCCATCAGGGAGTTGCCCCCCTCCACCATCTCTCTGATCCAGTACAAAGGGGTCATAAAGTGCTGAGGATAGGTAGGCGATTGGAGTTGTGAGTCCGCCTGGACCCGTTCTCCCGGCTGGTATTCCGAAAGGGGCAATCCATTCTCCTGCCGCGTCATCCGAAATATAGGGATAGTTATTGAAGTCAATACGGTAACTTTCCAGCCCAGTAGCGAGAGTACGAAGATCACTCTTTGCACGGCTGACCTTTGCTCGTGTTTGAGCTTCAAGAAAGTTGGGAACTGCAATGGCGGCAAGAATCGCAATGATCGCCACCACGATGAGAAGTTCGATCAAGGTGAATGCCTTCAGCGCTACCGGGTGCTTCATGGGAGTGAGCCTCGTACGGATTGTATTGGTGATGAATCTAGCACTTCCATGTAGGTATCAAGCATATTATTGGCAAATCAATAGAAAAATCGCTATGCCAACATTTTATAGTCTCCCAAGAACACGTCAAAGCGGTGCGAGGTTGGTTTTCGGCCATGGATGCTTGTTCTTTATTGGCTTATGGAGATAGCTCGCATTACTGCGTAATGGCTAAAGACGGCGTGTCGTCCTTCGGGTAGAAAAACAGCACGACATGTTTGCCTTTGTAGTCGCTGAGCTTGTGCTTCTTGCCATCTTGGTCAGGAAGGGTGAAGGCGGGGGCGCGTTTGCCGATCATCTCGGATGTTGTTGGGTCTGTCGCTTTTGGCATGCGTGAGTACACTCCAGTTTCTTGATTGAAACAATGTAGAGCAAAAAGAGAGCCCCTCCTTTGAAGAAGAGGCTCTCGGTGTGTTCGAGCGTGTCCGGTGCTTAGTCGCTCAGAATCGGCCAGTCATCGACGCGGGTGATGTCGTTGAATGTCACGGTTGTTTCCGCTGCGGGAGTCTTGCTTTCTGTGTTCCCGGCCAAGTCTGTCGCCACCGTATAGAATTCATACGTGCCGTCGCCACCCGTGCCTGAGGTATCGAAGCTGATAGGCGAGGTGGCGAAACTGCCGTAGCTCGTAAAGCCGCCGCCGTTGCGCCGGTAGAGGAGTTCGACAGTATCGGTGCCGCTTCCGCCAGCGTTATCACTCGTTGTGAAGGTCACATCGAAGGCTGGCGAGGGCTGTGTCAACGAACCGCTGGGGCCAGTTGCCGCTGAGGTCGGTTCTTGCGTGTCCACGCCGGTGCCACTCAAGACGACGGTAATCGTGGGGCTGGTGGGGTCATTGGTTTCCAGAGATACTTCGCCGGTGAGAGAGCCAAGACCGGACGGGGCAAAGGAGACTTGCAATGTATCAGACGTCCCGGGGGCGAGGGGGGAAACTGGAGCGGAGGTGAGGTTGAAAACCCCGCCGCCATCGTTCGTTAGCGTGGTCGTTGTGACCAAATCAAGACCTCCGACGCTATCGATCACAGAAGTCAGGGAGGCTGGCGTGTCGCCAAGTTCGAAGTTGCCGAACGCGAGGGTCAGTGGCGCCGAAGGTGAGGTGTCGATTTCGATGCCAGCGGGGATTGCCGTCAGATTTTCGTACCACGCAATCCGGTCGTCGCCGAGTGATGCGGATAGCACATCCTCATCACCGTCACCGTCGAGGTCGGCCGCGAAAACTGAATAAGCGTTTCCAGCACTATTGGTGATGGTCTGCCGGGATCCAAAATCCGCTGATACCTCGTCTAATCGGTTCTCGTACCACGCGATACGGTCGTCGCTCTGGGAAGCTGAAAGCACATCCTCGTCACCGTCGCCATCCAAGTCCGCTGCAAAAACGGAGCGAGCGTTGTTGGCGTTGGTGGCGATGGTCTGTTGGGGTCCGAAATCTGCCGTGAGTTCATCAAGACGGTTCTCGTACCACGCGATACGATCATCGTTGAAAGAGGCTGAGAGCACGTCTTCGTCCCCATCGTCGTCCAGGTCGGCAGCGACAACGGAATGAGCACCATTTGCAAGAGTAGTGATTGTCTGCTGAGACCCAAAGTCCGCTGAAACTTCGTCCAGCCGGTTCTCATACCACGCAATCCGGTCGTCGTTTGAAGAGGCTGAAAGTACGTCCTCGTCGCCATCGCCGTCCAGGTCCACGGCGAAAACGGAACGAGCACCATTCGCAGCGGTGGTGATGGTCTGCTGGGGTCCGAAATCCGCCGAGACCTCGTCCAGTCGATTTTCGTACCACGCGATACGATCGTCATTCTGAGAAGCTGAGAGCACATCCTCATCACCGTCGCCGTCCAGGTCCGATGTGAAAACAGAATGAGCACCATTTGCAGCGGTGGTGATGGTCTGCGGGGGTCCAAAATCCGCTGAGACCTCGTCCAGACGGTTCTCGTTCCACGCGATACGGTCGTCGGTGAAGGATGCTGAAAGCACGTCCTTGTCTCCGTCCCCGTCCAGATCCGCTGCGAACACATAACGAGCATCAGCAGTAGCGGTGGTGATAGTCTCTTGGGGTCCAAAATCCGCTGTTACTTCGTCCAGCCGGTTCTCGTACCACGCGATACGGTCGTCGAACCGGGAAGCCGAAAGCACATCCTCGTCCCCGTCGCCGTCAAGGTCCGCCGCGAAAACGGAATGAGCTCCATCAGCAGCGGTGGTGACGCCCTGCTGAGGTCCGAAATCCGCTGTTAGTTCGTCCAGACGGTTCTCGTACCACGCGATACGGTCGTCAGTGGAAGAAGCTGAAAGCACGTCGTCGTCACCGTCGCCGTCAAGGTCCGCCGCGAAAACGGAAAAGGCGGAGTCAACATCGGTGGCGATAGTCTGCTGGGGTCCAAAGTCCGCCGATAGCTCGTCCAGCCGGTTCTCGTACCAGGCGATCCGGTCGTCGAGGAAAGAGGCCGAAAGCGCGTCGTC
>JAUIJJ010000216.1 GCA_030431385.1 bacterium
GCATAGGTGAATTCGCCGTTGGAGACCGAAACCCGGTCAGTCCCAAACGGTCCGTCATCTGCGCCAGAGCGATCAGATCGAGCTCGGAATTCAATGGTCCGACCACCTGCAGCGAGGCCGGCGGACGTCCCGTATCCAGTATCGGCATAGCCAATGCCGGATGAAGCGCGTGATTGACCGGGGCCGAGAAGTGTGACAACACCGAACGGTGATCGCGGCCTCCGATGTCGTCGACGCCGATCTCCTTCGAGAAGGCGGCGATGAATCTGAGTCGCGCGAAGGGGCACTATCGCCAGCGGATCCGCGACAGAGGAATCAACGAGTGGGCGCTGCTCAATGAGCTTTCAACCAAGCAGACTGAGGCGCGCTTCGACCTCGCCCACGAATTGCTCGATGAGTCGCTTCGTATGAGGAAGGACAAATTTGGCGACGAGCACGCGCGAATCGCTGAACTGTATTACACCATGGCGTCTGTCTACCGCGCGGAGGGCAAAAGCAACCACGCTATCGCGCTGGAGATTCAGGCGAAGGAAATGTCCCACTAGACTTTCGATGAACACTTTCAGATCGCGGCGGTGAGTTCAGGCTCGCCGCCGCGTTGCGTTTCGGGCAGATTCGTCGGCAACTTTGCGCCAACATGGAGTAGCCCGGGTGCTTCTCGAACGCCTTCTCGACATCGAAAAAACACCGCTCGCGAGGTCCTATTCCGATGAGGAGTACGACCTCGACGGCTTTCGCGTCTGGCTCGATAGCCTCGGCAGACCGCAGGACGAACTCGCGTTCATTCATATTGCGGGCACTCGCGGCAAGGGGTCGACGGCGGCGATTGCGGAGGGGCTGCTCAGAGCCCTCGACGTCGACACGGCGATGTTCACGAGCCCTCATCTGAGCCATTACGGCGAGCGGTTCCGGTACAACGGCACTCCGTGGACCTACGGCGAATTCGAGGCCGCGATGGCGAGGCTGGAGGCACGCCTCGGGCCGGAGCACCGCCGCTCCATCGAAGGCCCTCAACCTTGGCGCACAGTCTTCGAGATTCTAACCACGCTCGCTTTGACCGAGTTTCGCGAGCGTGACCTGCAACAGCGAGCGTCGAACCCGGCACACCGGCAAATGGTCCTGTGGGAGACTGGCCTCGGAGGACGGCTCGACTGCACGAACGTGGTGACTCCGATCGTGAGTGTCATCACAACCATTAGCCTCGATCACACGCAGATTTTGGGAGAGACGATCGAGGCGATCACCCGCGAAAAGGCCGGAATCATCAAGCCGGGGCGACCGGTGATCGTCGCGAGGCAAACCGAGGAAAACCGGGAAACCGTCCTCCGCGTGATCGTCGAACGCGCGGCGAAGGTGGGCGCGCCAGTGATCCGCGCGTGGGAGCACAACCCTGTCATCGAATCCGCGCCGGTGTCGACGGGGCTGCGGGTGCGTATTCAGCTTCCCGGCGGCGAGGTGGCAGATGGCGTTCTGCCGCTCCACGGGACGCATCAGCTTGGCAATCTGGAGGCAGCCCTCGCGGCCGTTTGGTATGCCGCCAAGGAAGAGCGCCGTATTCTTGACGGAGGCTCCATCTCGCGGGGGCTCGGACTGATCGACTGGCCCGGCCGGTTGGAGGTGCTGGCCGATCGCGCAGGCGCTCTCGTCCTCGACGGAGCGCACTGCCCTCTCGGCGCGAAGATCGTCGCGCGGACGATCTCTGGCTGGGAAACTTTGGCGACGCCGCCGGCTCGCGGGCCGTGGCGCCTCCTCTGGGGAATGCAGAGCGACAAGGATCACAGCGGGTTCCTGCGCGCTTTTGTCGCAAATCTTGGAGATGCGCACTTGGCGTCAATACACTGCTACCCGGTGGAGGGAAGTCGTGGAGCCAGCGCGGAATTGCTAGCAACAATCGCCGCTGAATCTGGCTTCCAAACTACGGCCCACGAAAGCCCTGCCGCTGCATTCCGAGCAGCGAGTGGCCCGGGTTCCTCGATCGCGATTGGCACTCTCTATACTCTGTCGAGCTTTCGCGTGTTATGGGGGCAGCGCGGAGGACGCCCTAAATAGGGTGGACAGGGTCGCTCGGGACGCACCATCTTCTCCCGCAGACGACGCCTCGCGCGCCCGCTTCTCAGGAGCCCCACCACCAGCAAGATGTCCCTCACCCTCGACGAAACAGAACCCAGCACAAAGCAGCCTACCAGCCCGAAGCGCACGATGCCGGAGCAGCCGGATATCTCCGGCGATGGGCGTCATGTGATCCTGTGCTGCGATTGCGAAGGTACCGAAGAGCAGCTCGGGCGCATGTTCGACGCAATTCAGGACGCCGAGGTTGCGGCGAACTTTTTCTTCGTCGGCGAGACGGCGGAGACCTATCCTGAGCTCGTGCGCGAGATTAGCACCTTTCACCAATCGGAATCACACACCTACTCTCATCCGAACCTGAGAAAGTTGACGCGTGGGCAGCAGCGGCAAGAGATTCTCAAGGGTAAGGAGGTCGTCGAATCGGTGATTGGACGACCAACTCACGGCTTTCGCGCGCCGATGCACCACATCAATTTGGCGACGGTGGAAATCCTCAACGAAGGGGGCTTCGCCTTCGACGCGAGTCGCCTCTACTTCCGCTACAACATGGGCGGTGTGGAGGAACTCAATCCGACGTGGTGGCGCGAGTGGATGCCACTTTACGGCAACGTCGGTATCTCGCCGCGCCGGGCGTTTTCGTGGTTTCTCAAGCTATCCAAGTGGCGGCGGCTGAGCGTTTTGCCCGCCCACCCGCACTATGCCGGGTTCGATGAAAAGATGGCCGAGGCGTTTAACTGGTACCTGCGGACAGCGAAGGATCAGGGCGTTCAGTTTTGGTACGCCGACGACTATCTCGCCGAGTTCCGCGGGTTGAAGCGCCCCGAGTGGCGGCCAGAGTTTGCCCACGAGTCGCCGGTTCCGTTGAAGAAGGCTTGAGCCGCTCCGGTGTCCACCGGTATCGCTTCGACCCCTGAATCACGGAGGAGCGGGCCGTGCCCAAGCACGCAGGAATTTTCTTTCTCACAGACTTTGGTAGTGTTGATCCCTTCGTCGGGATCATGAAGGCGGTGGCGATAGGTCTCGGCCACGAAGGTCCCCTCATCGATCTCACCCATGATATCGACCCGGGCGATGTGCGGCGCGGTTCCATTCTAATGGAAGACGCCATGCCTTCCCTCCCCTCCGGTTCCGTGGTGTGCGTTGTTATCGACCCCGGAGTCGGCACGGCGCGGCGCGCGATCGTGGTCGAGACACCCGGCGGTGTGTACTGTGTTGGCCCCGACAACGGAGTGCTGGCGTCGGCGATTCAGGAAGAAGGCTCGCGTGTTCGAGAGATCGAAGATACGGGCGCCAGCACCACGCCCAAAAGCGCGACCTTTCACGGGCGTGATGTGTTCGCGCCGGCTGCGGCATTGATTGCTTCGGGACAG
The DNA here is from genome assembly GCA_030431385.1 of bacterium. Lineage (GTDB taxonomy): Bacteria > Sumerlaeota > Sumerlaeia > SLMS01 > SLMS01 > JAUIJJ01. Next base: position 3,438 of record JAUIJJ010000216.1, read on the forward strand.
AAATATTTTGCAGACGTCGGGCCGGAGATTAGTGATGCGATCCACCTCGAATTCCCGAAGCCAATCATTAGTGGAGGAAAGATTTCGCTACAGGTGATTTCGTCGGATCGCTTCGGGAATTTGACGACGAACCTCCGGCGAGAGGAAGTCGATGAGGACATGGGACTGGACGCAGGTGAGTTCTCTATTGCCGGTCGTTCACTAGGACCATTGAGGAAAACCTTTGGCGACGTCGCCCCGGGAAAACCACTTATCTATTTCAACGCTTTTGGCAGATTGGAAGTCGCTATCAACGGTTCAAGTGCGCGTGATTACTTTATGGTGAAGCCCGGTGCGAGGGTAGAGTTCTTGGCAGGCACTATCAAATGACGCCTGACACATTATTGTTTGAACGGTTGTCTGATGTAGATGTAAACGTCCCTGTGGCACTCACAATCGGCACATTCGATGGCGTCCATCTCGCACACCATGCACTCATCGCGACGGCACGTTCGCGCGCGGCAGAGATTGGTGGAAAGAGTGCGGTACTCACGTTTCAAAACCACCCTCGCGAAGTCGTCCATCCGGAACATGCGCCGAAGCTGTTAACCACCTGGCCGGTCAAGAGGGAACTCATCATCAATGAGGGCGTCGATATACTGGTCGGAATTCCCTTCGACGAAGAACTGTCGCACATTGAGGCGAGGGAATTCGTTCTGCGCACGATTGCCGAGCGCTTCCACGCGCGCGTCGTCATCAGCGGCCCGGACTTTCACTTTGGACGCGGCGGCGAGGGAAACAAAACGACACTCAATAGCATGAGCACCGAATTGGGCTTTCAGTACGAATGTCAGGAACCGATTCTGAAGGATGGCACGAAGCTGAGCAGCACGCGCATTCGCGGCTTGCTGAATGACGGAAACGTCAAAGAAGCGGCGGCGCTGCTCGGCAGGCGACATTTGTCTGATGGAACAGTAGTCACTGGCGATCAAATAGGTAGAACCATTGGATTTCCAACGGCAAACCTTCGCATTTCCGAGAGGCAACTGCTGCCGTCAGACGGTGTCTATGTAGTTGAAGCTCAGTTGGAAAACAACACGCTCTGTGCAGGAATGATGAATATCGGCTGGCGTCCGACGGTAGAGGGTAAGGACCATCGCATTGAGGTTCATTTACTTGACTTCGAGGGCGAGCTGGAAGGGCAAGTGGTGCGCGTTCACTTTATTGATCGGATTCGCGACGAGCAACGTTTCGACGGCATCGACGCGTTGCGGAACCAACTGGAACTCGATCGGAACAGCGCACGTGCCATTTATGAACAATCATGAGTGAGCAACTAACAACACCGGCGACTCCCGCTGATCCCTCGGTCATCGAGGCGTTCGCTGGTGCCATCGACCGATCTTTCGAGTCTCTCTTTCCTCTCAATTTGAAGCGGTGGTCAGTATTTACTGTAACCATTTGGCTGTCAGGGTTGGCAGCACTCGTCGTGAGTGCGGGCGGCGTGTTCGGTGCGATGGGATTTTTTAGCGGCGCGATTCCTGAAGTTGCGCTCATGCTTCCGAAACTGGATGAGCTGGACGCATTCGACCCTCGGGAGTTTTTTCAGTCTCAGGAAGTCTCCGAAATGTTCTGGGTTCTCTGGGGCAGTCTGGTCACAGTCACGTTGCTTGTCGGATTGATAGCATTCTTCGCGGCGGCGCGCGGCAAGATGTTGTTCCTGCATAACCTGGTGTCACTCGAAGACAAACTGGAAGAACCATGGGACAGGTTTGCGAAGGAATCGAACTCGCTGTTCCGACTCTACTATATCATTTTCTTTTTGTTCTTTATGACGGCCGCCGGCCTCTTCGCATTTCGATGGGTTCAATTCGTCGCCAACGTCTCTGCCGAAACGAGCGTGCAGGGTGTGATCACGGACTACGGACTGTCCCTATTGGGAGAAGCGCTCGCGCTGTTTCCCATTGGACTGTTGATCCTTTGTTTCTTTGCGATCACGAACGACTTCGTTGTTCCGATTATGTATAAACGGCGGGTTGGATGGCTTCGGGGCTGGGCGTTTTTCATGCCTATCTTTCGTAAGTGGCCGGGAACGTTTTTGTTCTATTTCGGCGTCCGCATTGTATGCTTCTTCGTTATACAGTTCTTCATCCAATCGATCTACGGAATGTTGTGGTGCGTCTTTTGTCTACCGGCAATTCCGGTCCTCAACAGGGCGCCGTTCATTCCACTCGATCTGTTTATGCGGGCATTTCCACTCTTGCTGCTCGAGAAGATGGACGGCGAGTATGCGATATTGCAGCCAATCGTGAAAAGCGGCGAATCTGGATTTCTATCGTATACCGGAGATCGTCAACCGAATGAGATTCGGCCTTCGCAATGAAACTAGCACCCGGCCAGAAGCCCAGATGGTACGACCCCGCAGCGCGCACGATACTTTTCTACTACAGCAAAGCCAATGGCTTGGGGTTTTCACCCCATTCGCTCGATTGCCCGATCATGGCCGGCGGCGATTACGATGGGATGCTGCCGTGCTACACAGCCTACATCGGCGACGCCCCGTTCGCTTCTTTAGGGATCAATCGCGACGACATGACGTGGTTTTATGAGTTCGTGATGAAGCTGAAAAACAACGAGGACTTCTCGCTCGACGAGTTGATTCAGGCAGCGATAACAGCTGGCTTCACGCCGTTCACAAGGTCTGAAATCCGGTAGCAAATCAACGATGTCGCATGTTTTTCAGATAGTGGGTTGACTTGCGCGGATTGGCGGTGCAAGACTCTGCCATCAAATGATACAGCTTAATAACATTAGTAAAGTCTACGATGGTGGTGTTCACGCCGTCCGGGAAGTTTCATTGGAAATTTCCGAAGGGGAATTGCTCGTTCTGCTAGGGACTTCTGGCTGCGGCAAGACAACAACCCTGAAGATGATCAACCGGCTCATCGAGCCCAGTTCCGGCGCGATAATTGTCGGTGGGCGCGACACACGCGAGATTGATCCGGTAGAGCTCCGCCGCGGAATCGGCTACGTTTTTCAGGGCATCGGGTTGTTTCCTCACATGACCATCGGGGAGAATGTCTCGATCGTTCCGAAATTGCTCGGGTGGCCTGTCGACAAGTACGAAGGTCGCATCGACGAGTTGCTCGAACTCGTCCATCTTCCTCCTGATGAGTATCGCACGCGCTACCCAGCGGAGCTTTCCGGTGGTCAGCAGCAGCGTGTAGGTTTTGCCCGCGCCCTCGCCGGGGGGCCAAAAGTCATGCTGATGGACGAGCCGTTTGGCGCGCTCGACCCGCTGACTCGCGACCAACTTCAAATCGAATTCAGACAAATTCAAAAGCAGCTCAATCTCACTGTTGTGATGGTGACGCACGACATGACGGAGGCGCTGCTGCTCGCAGATCGCATCGCTGTCATGGAAGCAGGCGAGATTGTT
>JAUIJJ010000217.1 GCA_030431385.1 bacterium
GGAGGGCTTCCCGCGAAAGGCGCGAATCTCGGCGCTTGTCTGCATGTGGACGATGTCGCTGATCTCGGCGTGGATGCTTTCGAAGATTTCTTTCTGGTGCGCAGCCGGGGTTTTGATTCTGGCTGCCGTGGGAACGGTGTTTATCGTGACTTGGAAGTCACGCCCCAAATCGCGTGAATAAGGGGCCGACCAGTTTGTACTGGATACTGGATATGCCGCGAAGGTTCCGCTTCACAAATGCACTTCGAGATGGCAGACTCCGAATACCTTGAAACATGAGAGGTTCACTATGAGTAAATTTGCGATCGGAATCGGAATTGCCTTCTTCGCGATGTCGTTCGCGGTTTTGGGGACAGCTACCGGAGTCATGATGTGGCGATCTTCAAACAGCGGCGGCAGTACGCTTCTCTTTGAGGGAACGACCTCTGGCGGCGGGTACATCAGTTCAACCGGTTACGAAGGCAAGATTGTCGTTCTGGACTTTTGGGCAACATGGTGCCCTCCCTGCGTTCAGGCGGTCCCGGAGATGGCTGAGCTTCAGCGCACATATCCCGACCGGGTACAAGTGGTGGGGATCAGCGGCGACCGGAGCCTCGCTCCGTTGGTGAAGTTCGAGAACGACAGGAATCTTCCCTACCCGAGCATCTACGGCGGCGCGGACAGTCTCTTTGATCAGTACGATGTCAGCCTGCTACCAACTGTGATTATCTTCGATGAGACGGGAAAGCAGGTCTATCGCGGACACCACGGCGCGAAAAGTGAAGTCCTCAAGCTCCTTTGATGGACACCAACGCTTGCGCACCGACCGTGCAACAGTGACTCTTCCCCTGCGGCGACTTGCCGCAGGGGATTTTCTTTTGAGCATCGTTGATGAGAAGCAAGTAGCCGACTTTGTTAGCCGCGCCGGCGACCACGCACGGGCCGTGGACAAGCGCCTCGCCGAGTTCCTCCGCCAGGAACAACAAATAACCAACCTTCATGATGGTATGATGTACTCCATGGGTTTGGACGTGGACGATCTGAAGGTGCGTGGAAAACGCATTCGCCCGGTGCTCGGCCTGATGACGGCCGAAGCGCTTGGCGCCTCGGCAAACCACGCGATGGCGTTTGCCTGCGCTATTGAACTGCTCCACAACTTTGCTTTGGTTCACGATGACATCGAAGATGGCGACACGCAGCGCCGCGGGCGCGATTGTGTGTGGCGCAAATGGGGGCTCGCACACGGCATCAACATTGGTGACTTCATGCTGAGCAAGGTGTTTAGTATTCTACTTCACGATGAGGAAAACCCAGACGACGTGCGCCATCGGCTGCTGCTCCTACTCAGCGAGACCATGGACCACATTTTCGTCGGCCAGTCCTTGGACATCTCCGCGCGGGATTCTCGCGAGTTCACTATGGAAGATTATGAGCGGCTGGTGCAGAAAAAGACCGGCTCGTACCTCGCCGCGCCGATGATTGGCGGAGCGATCGTGGCGGGCGCCGACGAGCGCACGATCGAAAGCCTTCGCCGCTTTGGCGCAGCGATGGGACCGATGTTCCAAATCCGCGACGACCTCATTGACCTGACGGCAGAGAAGGGGCGCGGCTGTACCGGCAACGACATCCGCGAGGGCAAGCGCAGCTGGCTCGTCGCGGCGCTGATGCGTGAGTGCTCGCCTGCGGAGAAGGCGGCGGTGTACGAGGTACTCGACAAACCCCGCGAAGAGACCACCGCCGGCGACGTCGAGAGCGTGGTCTCGCTGTTCCGCGAGCACGGAATTTTCGACCGCGCACAGAGAGAATGCGCTCGCCTGCTCGGCGAGGGCCTCGCCGCGCTGGAAGACATGCCGCCAAAGCTCAAGGAAACCCTCCAAACCGCCGCCGAAGTCCTCGCCCAACGCACCACGTGATTCGCAGGGGATGACCGAAAAAGTTCAAGGTGACATTGACCCCTCACCAAGACCGGTTCGATTGTTTGAGCGTTCTTATTCCGTGAGGGGATTGGTTATGCGTGTTTTGCTCAGGTTTTCCGCCGTTCTTGCAGCAATGATGGCAATCGGTTGCACATCGGTTCAGTCCGACGAGGGGCGGCTGGTTCCGATGGCGCCGCAGGAAGGGCCGATCTGGCCACGAACGGGAGCGGTGAAGCCGTTGCCTGTTCTCAAGGTGCTTCCCGGGCAGACCGTCCGGCTGTCGCTGCGCGATGCGGCCTCGACTCCGATCTCTGAAGTCGGCGACTGGGAGTTCGTCGGAGAGCCTTTTGGGGTGAGTCTTGAAGCTGATGGCGAGGATGCCCTTCTCATCATCGCGGAATCTGGCGCGGACGGAAACGGCATCGCGCGTGGCAAGGTCACGACGGCGCAGGGCTCTGAAACGCTTTCCTTTGCAGTCCTCGCGGAAGCGAAGACCGCCCATACATTCACCTACACTCCGCCCGCAGACAAGGCCGTCACGAGCGTCTTCGCGGCGGGCGAATTCAATGGCTGGAACAATGGGAAGGACCGGCTAACTGCTGGTCCGGATGGCGTCTTCACTCTGGAGATGCAACTCGATCCGGGACGCTACACTTACAAGTATGTCGTGGACGGCGATTGGATTGCTGACCCGGGAAACCCAAAGCAGGACGACTCCGGCTATGGGAATTCGTTGCTGGAAATTGGTGGCGAAGCGAGCGGGAGTTTTGACTTTCACACACTCGCTGCCGACATGCCTTCGGGGGGCGATCAGGGTGCCTTCGTCGCTAACCTCGCAGATGGCGCGACGCTGACCGATGCGCGGTTGGTTGTGAACAACAAACTGCTGCCGCCGGACAATTACACGATCGATTCAAAAGGCCGGATACTGCTTCACATCCGCGATTGGCGCTGGGGTGCCGAGAATTTCGTAACGGTTCTCGCCCATGACGACAAGGGGCACACGGGCACTCACATTGCCCAGATGAGCTACCGCAACGCGCCCCGCAGCCCTCGCGACGAGATTCTCTACTTCACGATGACAGACCGCTTCTTCGACGGAGACTCGCTTATCAACTCTCCCGCAGAGGACTCTGAATTACACGAACTGGCTAACTACCAGGGTGGCGATTGGGCTGGAGTAACCAGCAAGATTCAGGAGGGCTACTTCCGCGAATTGGGTGCGACGACGGTTTGGTTGTCGCCGGTGAACGAGAACACGCCAAAGGTCGAGCGCGATGCGATTCCACCCAACCGCGTGTTCACCAGCTATCACGGATACTGGCCGACTTCGCTCACGGCGACTAACCCGCAATTCGGCTCGATGCAGGATCTTCAGGCGCTAGTCGCTTCCGCTCACGAAAATGGAATGGCGGTGCTCTTTGATTTCGTGGTGAACCACGTTCACGAAGACCACCCGCTCATTCAGGAACATCCCGATTGGGCCGTCGATCTCAAGACGCCAGACGGGCGTGATAACATCCGACTTTTCGACGAGTTTCCTTTCACGACTTGGTTTGATACGTTCCTTCCCACACTCAACTTCGACGGCAATGACGAGTTGAACGAGTTGATGGCAGAGAACGGAGTATGGTGGCTGAAGCAAACCGGCGCCGACGGGTTCAGGCTCGATGCGGTGAAACACGTTCCAGCGTCGTTTTGGCGTCAACTTCTGAAGAAGATGTATGAGGATGTTGTCCTCACTGAGAATCGCCGCCTCTACTCGGTCGGCGAAACGATCAGTGGACGGGGAACGATTAACGAGTTCATCGCACCGGACTTGCTCGACGGGCAGTTCGACTTCCCGCTGCTCTGGGCGATACTGCCAGCTTTCGCCGAGGCAGAGGGGCCGCTCGCGGGTGTCCTTGATTCGCTCATGGACTCGCAGAACGACTACCCGCCCTACGCCGTGATGAGCCCACTGATCGGCAATCACGACGTCATCAGGTTCATGGGCTACGCCGATGGCGACATCCCCGAAGGCATGTCCGAGAAGGAAGTCGGATTCAAGCAGCCGCCATCGGTCGATGACCCGGAGAGCTACGCGAAGATTCGGCTGGCGTTTGCCTTTATCATGTCGATCCCCGGCGCGCCGATGATCTACTACGGCGATGAGATCGGGCTGACTGGCGCACACGATCCGGACAATCGCCGCTTCATGGATTGGCAGTGGGACGACATGCAGCGCGCGACCTTCGACGCGGTTTCCGAACTTTGTCACGCGCGACAGGAGTCGGTGGCTCTCCGTCGCGGAATCGTGGAGCCGTTGTTCTCGAGCGAGGAGCGCATCGGCTTTGCGCGCATCTCACCAGATGAAGTCGTGATCGTGATGATCAGCCGCAAGCCGACCGATCAAGCCCTCGTGATGACTCTCCCCGAGCGGTGGGGAACGCCGAAGCGATTGGTCCCGATTTCAGTCAACGGAATGACGGCGGACCTTTCCGGTCGCCGCGTGGAAGTCAGCGACAGCCCGTGGAGTTGGGGCATTTGGCAGGTCGCCTGGTAGCGGAAAGCCTACGCGTCAGGCCTTCTCCTCACCCTCAATCGGTAGCTCGATAGTCACGACCGTGCCACCGTCTTCGTGGGGCGCGATGTCGATGTTTCCGCTGTGGGCCTCGATGATTCGTCGGGTAATGGCGAGGCCGAGCCCCGTCCCTTTCTTACGCTTGGTGAAGAACGGCTCGAAGACTCGGCGGGCGTCCTCGGGCGTGATGCCGGGGCCGTTGTCGATCACCCGAATTCGCACAGGTGGACGCGGCCCGGTTGCGCGAGCGACGACAACGCGAACGCTGCCGCGCACCCCCTCGCCGCGTCTCTCCGGATGATCCAATACGATCTGCCTGGCGTTGAGTAACACGTTGAGCAGCGCCTGCCGTATCTGCACCGCGTCGCCGTTGATCGCGGGTACCGCTTCGGGAATCTCGACGGTCCCGTCGACTGGCTCGTTGCGACTCTCGGGAAACGCGAAAGCCACGGTTTCGTTCACAAGCGACACAATGTCGACTGGCCCGAATCCCTCAATGCGTGGGTTCGAGAAGTCGAGCATGCGCCGCACGATCTGTTCGCAGCGTTCAGCCTCTCGACGGATCGTTTCGAAGTCCTCCAACATCGGATCGTCGGCGGTGACGCTCTGTTCGAGATAATCCGCATAGGTCTTGATGATGCCGATGGGGTTGTTGATCTCGTGGGCGACACCGGCGGTGAGCTCGCCGATGGAAGCAAGGGACGCGCTTTGAACGAGACGCTCACGCTGCTTGAGCATGTCGTCCTTCTGTCGATTCACCAGCCCGACGAATGCCTGCACGAGGAGGAGCATCGCCCAAATCAGAGTCAGCTTTCGCGTCGCCATGAGGAAGTGTTCCTCGCCCAGCGCGGTCAGCTGAAACGAGGCGGATGTAAGAAACAGCATCGACGTAATGACGAAGGAGAACACGATCTCGCCCCGCGTGCGGTGAAGCGCCAACCCCCTCAGAACGAGCAGCATGTAGATCAGGTAAAACTCGCTGATGGACCCGGCGACCCGGACGAGTGGCGGGAAGATGAAGTCGAGGATGACCAGGCACGTGACGAATATTGAATCGAGAATAAAGGAGCTGAAAACGAGGGGGCGCACCTGAGACGGGAGCACTCTGTCGCGGGCGAAGAAGTACTGTTCGCCGGCGGTGAACGCCGCGAAGAGGAAGAACAGCAGGAACACTAGCTCGTGGGGCGGCTGCCAACCTCTCCCCCACATCCAGTAGGCGATGCAAAAGGCACAGAGCGCCCATTTCAACGGGAGCACCACCGACTGTTCCACGTGGCCCAGCCAACCCGCATACTCCCGCTCGGCGGGTGTCAACGCATCCGGTCTCATAGGATAGATTAGTCACCATCGGTTCTGCGGCGACAACTGAGATTGCACCTCAGGGCGAGCTTCAAAATGCATCGGAGATGCCCCATCGCTCACCAAGGTATGGATTCGGGAATCGCCGACGCCATGCTGTTTGTAGTATAGCAGTATAGGGAAACCCTGATTTTTTCGGTCCAAGTTGGCTTGTGTATGTTTATAGGTTGCCAAGCCGCCCCCGTTTGCTCCACAGTTCTCCGTGCGAGACTCTACGGTTAAAGAGAACCGGCATCATGAAAAATGCACGTGGCAGTTCCCGGCTGATCGTCGTGACATCAATCTTGGTCGTCCTTGGAGGTTCTGTTTGGGGCCTTTCGGGATGGCTCGCCTCATCGGCGGCACAGACGAAATCCAATGAGCTCCTCGCCCAAGTGGCCGAGGCGGATGCACTGTGCCTTGAGGAGAAGTTTACCCAGGCGCAAACGACATTTGAAGAGCTGCTTCCACTCGCGCAGGAAATCTCCGAGCGCGAGCCGATGGCTCTGAGCATGAGCCTCCGTTCATTGGCGGAGATTTATCGGCTTCAGGAAGACCACACAAAAGAGATCAAGTCGCTGGAGCGGCGTTTGGCACTTTCGCAGCAGGCGCACGGCGCCGATAGTGTGTTGCTTCGAAACGAGCACATGCGGCTAGCGCTGGCCTATCGTTCGGCGGGGCGCTTCGATGACGCGGCGACATCCTATCAACGGGCGATGGAACTGCTCAAGAACTCCGGTCGAGGGCTCGGTGATGTGGAGTCCATGGTTGGCCTCGCCCGCGTACGGCTGGCACAGGACCGCCCCTCCGATGCGGATACGCTCGCCCGACAGGCGGTCAATGAGTTGGGTGGAAACCCTGCCGCCAATGCCTCTGTCTATGCGGAGGCGATGAACATCGTCGGGGAATCGCTGAGGCGCACGGGATCGATTCTACAAGCTGAAGAGTGGGCCAATCGCGCTCTTGCTTTTCGCGAGCAACACTTCGGCCGCGAGCATCCCGAATACGCCGACGGCCTGTTTTATCGC
>JAUIJJ010000218.1 GCA_030431385.1 bacterium
CATGTGGTTGGGATGTCTGCCTCGCGCCCATTCCAGAAGACGTCCTCAGGAATTGACGTCATGTAAGCGACCGGTGTGGTCATCTTGATGTAACGATCAATAACGCGGTTTCTGATCTGGCCTGAGCCAAACGGCCGCGCTGCTGGGGGATAGTAGTTGTAGTCCACAAAGTAGGACTCGATCGCTGTGGTGATCGTCCGCTGATCGGCCTTGGTCCGCGAAACCTTCGAGCGCGTCTGCGCTTCCAGGAAGTTCGGGACGGCGATGGCCGCCAGGATCGCGATAATCGCGACCACGATCAGGAGTTCGATCAGTGTGAATGCTAATCTCTTTTTTTGGGCTTCCTTGCTTCTCACTGCCGTGCCTTTCGAATGAGTTTTACCCCGACGCTCTGGATGCCAGGGCCTATCTTACCATCTCTTTTTCAGGATTTGTGGCGAAAACGGGTGCCATGTAGTGCGTGCACAGCCCCGATTCGGCGAGGCCGCCTTTAAGCCGACGCATCATTGCCAGCCAGCCGCCGCGGGCGAGCGCCTCGGCGACCGGGCCATTCAGCTCGGCCTGCAAGTCGTATGCCGCCTGCCAATCGCCAGAGCTGCACAACTTCCACAGCTCAACGAACTGAGCGGGAAGCAAATTACCAGAGGATGGGACAATCCCCACCGCTCCGTCACGGGCGGCATCAACAATCGACATTTCATCACCCGCCAAAACGCCGATGCCGTGGCGCCGACATACGTCGATCACTTCCCCGCGATAGGCGACATCGCCGGTGCTGTCCTTGAGCGCAATCACGTTGTCGTGGCCGGCCAACTGATCGACCAACTCCGGTGAAATCACGTTACCTGCGAAGGAAGGAATCGTGTAAAGCGCCAGCGGAAGCGCGCTTTCTGCGATAACCTTCTCGTAGAAGTGCCGCAGAGAACCCTGGTCGAGGGGGAAATATGGTGGCGGATGAAGTGCTACAGCGTTCGCGCCGGCGTCCGCCGCGTGCTGGCACAGATCGAGGACGTCTTCGAGACAAGTCGCCCCAACACCAACCACCACAGGGATTCTACCATCGACTGATTTCACGACAGACTCGATGACCCGCCGCCGAACTGATGGCGAGAGCGCAAGCGCCTCGCCGCTGGTACCCGCCGGCATCACACCGTGGACGCCACCGGCGACCAAGTGCTCGACGAGTCGGGCGACCGAGTCCACGTCACAACACCCCTCATTGGTAAGGGGAGTGATGAACGGGACGACGACGCCTTGTAGTAACCTACTCTTCAAGTGACTTGCTCCATTGCCTTCTTAACAAGAGTGCGAACCTTTGGCCCGCTCCAAAACCGTGAAGAAAGCCCTATGACCAGAGAGGAGTGAAGTCAACAGAAAAACACTGAAGTTCTTCGCTCCGCAGTTTTTGGCCCAAATCGTTTATTTTCAGCATTCTAAGCCATATTCACCCTGCGGAGATGGTAGAGTAATCGAAAAATAAAACGCTGTATCCGCCATCGAACCATAGTAGTTGCGCCGATCTACCCCAATATTGGCGCTACAGGCGAGCACAATGACAATCAACCACAATGTTTTCAGCGTTATAGGCCCGGTAGCCACGCGCGCACAGTTCGGCAAGAGAAGCTCTTGTTTTTGAGCGGCCAACACGGAAATGTCACAATAGAGGCACGGTGTGGAGCGATTGGATTCGAGAAATCTGTTTGACAACGGAGAAGCCGCCGGACAACTCTACTCCTCTACCATAGAGAGGCGATTGGGATGGACTCCCTGACTACGATATGACAGACTCATTTCTTCGCAAGTAAGGTGTACCCATGAAGCACGATTCCCCTGCTCGCGGGGCCGCGCCCGGTGGCTCCAAGTCGAACGGCGGCTCCCCCAAGCCCCAGTATCTGCGCATTGCTGACGCTGTTGAGAACCGTATTCTATCTGGTATCTACGAGCTCAATCAGGCGATTCCGACTTTCAACGAACTGTGCGAGGAGTTTCAGGTCAGCCTCGCCACCGTTAACAAAGCGATTCAGGAACTCGACCAGCGCGGCTGCGTCGTGCGCTGCCGGGGCAAAGGCGTCTTCGCCACCCCGAACCGCGACGAGAACGGTCCGCCTCGCCCGGAAGCCGCCCAGCGCACCATCGGCCTGGTAATCCCCGATCTGGCGAACCCATACTTCGCCTCAATGGCAAAGCAGATTCAGATGCGCCTCCACGAGGAGCGCTTCACGGTCGTTACGCACAGCACCGATGGCAGCCTCAGCCTCTGGAACCAGCACTTGCAGCAGATGATCGACGACCGACTCGATGGCCTGATCCTGGTCCCCCTTGATACGAGCGGCGCTGACAAGGAAGTCGTCCTGTGGCGGCTCAAGATCGCCCGCATCCCCTTCGTCTACATGAACTCAAACTTCACGCGCGTTCCATCGGACTTCGCGATCTCCGATCTCGGTCACGGCATCCGCGAGATTGCCGACTACCTGCTCTCGCTCGGGCACAAGCGCTTCGGCTTTGTCAGCGCCCAACCCTTCATGAACCTGACCCAGAAGAAGATGGACGTGTTCCGCGAGCGGCTGAGTGAGGAAGGTATCGAACTCGCCAGCAAGGACGTCATCGTCAGCCCCTTGGAGCACGACGAGGGCGGGTTCGAGGCCGCGCGCGAGCTCCTTTCACGCCCCGCCAGCGAGCGCCCCACGGCAATTCTCGCTTCTAACGACATTATCGCCTTCGGCGTGATGTCCGCTGCGGCATCCCTTGGTCTCAAGGTGCCCAACGACGTTTCCGTCGTCGGCTATGACAACATCGAGGCCTCGCGGTTTACCTCTCCCCCGCTGACCACCATCGAACAGCCGGTCGATCTCATCGCGGCACGAGCTGCCAAGATTATCCTCATGAGAATTCAAAAGAAACTCCCGTCTGAGTTTCAAGAACACGTGTTCCTCCCCGAGTTAGTCGAGCGGGGAAGCTGTCGGCGGGTCGGTACAGACCGCCCCATAGAGGAGGGCTCCGGTACATCGGTCTAACATTTAACCGCCAGAAGATCGCGACTCCTTTCCCCTCCAAAACCGTAAAAGCCGCGGCCACCGTGCCCGACATTGAAAGGAAAAGGAATGCAAGCTTCAGGAATTGATATTACTATCATCGCCCTTTATCTGATTGGGACGGTGCTGTTCGGCTTTCTCTTTATCAAGAAGAGCAACAGCGCCGAGGGCTTCACGGCAGCAAATCGATCGCTGCCCGGCTGGGCCTGTGGCATGTCGATCTTCGCCACCTACGTCAGCAGCATCAGCTTTCTCGCGATTCCCGGAAATGCGTTCGGGGGGAACTGGAATCCGTACGTCTTCTCTCTCACGCTGCCTATCGCCACCTATCTGGCGGTGAAGTTCTTCGTACCCCTCTATCGCGACCGGCAGGAAGTATCCGCCTATAGCTATCTGGAGTTTCGCTTCGGTCCTTGGGCGCGCATCTACGCGAGCATCTGCTACCTCCTCACGCAGATCGCCCGCATGGGGACTGTCATGTACCTCATGGCACTTCCCGTAAGCGAGTTGCTCGGTGTCAGCATCATCGCAGTCATCGTCGTCACCGGCTTTGCCGTCACCATCTACACCCTCGTCGGCGGTATCGAAGCCGTGATCTGGAACGACACGATTCAGGGAATCCTGCTCACCATCGGCGCATTCGTCTGTTTGGGGATTCTCATGTTTGGCATGCCCGAAGGCCCGGGACAGGTCTTCGAGATCGGCGCGGAGAACGACAAGTTCAGCCTCGGAGGCTTCGGCCCAAGCCTGACCCAGCAAACGTTTTGGGTCGTCCTCATCTACGGCATCTTCATCAACCTGCAAAACTTCGGCATCGACCAGAGCTTCGTCCAGCGCTTCATTTCTGCGAAGTCGGACAAAGACGCTTCGATCTCGACGTGGCTCGGGGGGCTACTCTACGTGCCCATTTCCGCGATCTTCTTCCTCATCGGCACCGCTCTGTTTGCCTACTACACTGCCCAACCCGACCTGATCCCGGCCGAGTATCTGGAGCCAGGGAACAAGGACAAGATCTTCCCCTTCTTCATCGTCAACGGACTGCCCACAGGCGCGACCGGCCTACTCATCGCCGCGATCTTCGCCGCTGCCATGAGTACCGTCTCCACCAGCGTGAACAGCGCGGCCACCGTAGTTTACTCTGACTTCTACAAGCGTATGCTCAACAGCGAGGCCACCGACAAGCAGTCGATGAAGGTCCTCTACGGGACGACGCTGGTGCTCGGCGTGCTCGGCATCATCATCGCCATTGCGATGATAAACGTGAAGAGCGCGTTGGACATCTGGTGGAAGCTCGCCGGTATCTTCAGCGGCGGCATGCTCGGCCTGTTCCTGCTCGGCGTCTTTTCAAGAGCCAGCAGAAACATCGAGGCGATTATCGGCGTCATTTGCGGTGTACTCGTGATTACGTGGATGAGCATCTCCGCGACTGAAACCGGCGCCAATCTGCTCGGCGGGTTCGCCAGCCCGCTTCACAACTACATGACGATCGTGCTCGGTACATCGACCATCGTGATTGTCGGGTTCCTCTTCACGCTGATCCTCGGCGGGAAATCGGACGAACCGAATCAACCGCAGCAGGCCGAATAGTCGGCCCACTGGCACAGATCACACGGAAGGCGGGCCAAGCAGGCCCGCCTTTCCTCGTTTAATCCTCCGACAATAATCCGGATTCCGCCAAGTCACTGCTTGAATACATCCCCGCCTTATCCGTAGAGTCCTTGGGAATAAACACAGAAAACCTTCCGGAGTTGGCACATGGGCATCATGGACTTTATCAGCGGTGAGTTTGTTGAGATCATCGAGTGGCAGCAGCGCAATGAAGACGAAACCATGTGCTGGAAGTTCCCCCACCACGATAACGCGATCAAGAACGGCGCGAAGCTCATCGTGCGCGAGGGCCAGCGCGCGCTGTTCCTCAGCCAAGGCCAGCTCCCCGATCCGAAAATGCCCGACGTCGTTCAGGTCGATACGACCTCGGGCAGCCAGCCTTCGTTCATAGGCGATAGCTTCGGCCCCGGGACGTTCACCCTCGAGACGAAGAACCTGCCGATCCTCAACAAAATCAAGGGTTGGAAGTACGGCTTCGATTCACCGTTCAAGGCCGATGTTTACTACGTTTCCACCCGCCGCTTCCAAAACCTCAAGTGGGGCACCGCCAATCCCTTCATGATCCGCGACAAAGAGTTCGGCCCCGTGCGCGTGAGGGCGTTTGGCACCTATGGCATTCAGATCACCGACCCGGTGAAGTTCCTCCGCACTATCGTTTCAACCGACCCATCGTTCGAGGCCTACGAGATCAAGACGCAGCTCCGCAGCCTGATCATCACCAGATTCACCGACGTCGTCGCCCAGAGCGGCATTCCAGTCCTCGATATGGCGGCAAACCTCAACGAGTTCAGCAACTGGGTCCGCGAGCACATCACCGCAGACTTCGAGGAAATGGGGCTGAGCGTTCCGATCTTCCTAGTCGAGAACATCTCTCTGCCGCCAAACTTGGAGGAAGTCCTCGACAAGCGCGCTTCCATGGGAATCCTCGGCGACCTCGACCAGTACACAAAACTTCAAACAGCGGAAGCCATACGCGACGCGGCCAACAACCCCGGCGCAGGCGGTGGCATGGGCATGGGAATGGGCATGGGGGCAGGCCTCGCCATGGGTCAGCAAATGGCCGGTGCGATGATGCCCCAAGGTCAGGGCGGCGCGTCCGCCGGTGGCCCGCCGCCGCTCCCTCAGGGCACCCCGTGGTACGCGGGCATCAACGGCCAGCAAGTCGGGCCTCTCGACGATACTTCCCTTCGTGCGAAGGTTCAGGCAGGCGAAATCACCGGCGAGACGCTCATGTGGAAGCAGGGCATGGACGGGTGGAAGAAGGCCGCCGAAATCAGCGAGCTTTCCTCCGTGATCGGCTCGGTTCCGCCGCCGCTGCCGCCAGGGTAACTGATGGCCTCGGTAGTTACGATTCAAGACGGCGCCCCCGGTGGCGCGACGGCACACGACTGGACGCTCGACCTTCAGCAGGAAGAGCGCGTTACCGTGCGTGAGTTAATTCGCCAACGCATCTACGCCGAGGTCCAACGATTCAACGCCACCGAGCCCGGTTACTTTCGCGGGCTGGTGCGGCCACGCGAAGCCGAGGAAACGCTCAAGGGCTGGAAGCTTCGCGAGGCACGGCGCATCGATCCCGCCGAACAGTTCCGTTCAGCCCTCGATGCCTTTCAATCGAACGGCTATTTCATACTCATTAACGACCAACAGGTCACGACGCTCGACGAGGAAATCGCTATCACGCCGGAGCTGAAAGTCAGCTTCGTCAAACTTGTCCCGCTTGTTGGCGGATGAACCATACATAACCATGACCCCTGAAGAATTGATGATCAAGTTTGACGGCGCATCGCAGGAAAGCGTTCTCGAGCCCGACAAGTTCCCCGCCACCGAAGCCACCGCTTGGGAGTCCGAACACACCGCCATCAGCGACGCTCTCAGCGTGGTTTGTGGCGTCGGGCACGAAAACTCCGATGTCAATCAATCGGTTTCCGATGTTGCAAAGAACATGCTCCCTAAAGACAAAGCCGCGCTCGGTCGGCTCATCATGGCGAGTACACGCCGAGGCCTTTGGTTTGTATATACACTCCACTCGCGGCGACCTGACCTGCAAAAGTCATCGATGAGTTTTCACATCCGCAGCTTCTTCACGGAATTCTTTTCCCGCTCCCTTCCACGTCCCTTCGAAATTGAAGAAGAGCTATATATAGACCTACTAAACACCGCCCAATTCCAA
>JAUIJJ010000219.1 GCA_030431385.1 bacterium
GCACTGATGCTCACAGTCCTCGCCGACGCACGCCCCGACCTCCTCCACCATCAAATCAGTGCGATCAAAGCAAACATCGATTCGGGAAACGAGGAGGAGGCAGTCCGCGTTTGGCGACGCCTCACCTTGCAAAATCCCGGCTGGAGAATCGTACTTCCGCTCGCCTCCCTTCGACCCGTCGAAGAATCGGATTCGCCGAAACTTCGCCCTTGATTGCCACGGCTCGCCGGGGGAAAGTTCACAGACTTTTCCCGCAGGAGCTCTCAAGTGGCCCGCCCAAACATCTCATTTCCCGCTGAACCCAATTTCCCCGAAGGCGGGAAGCGCCACACCGAGCCCGGCCTCGAAGACATCGTGCAGGAACTCCTCTCCCATCCCGGGATGAAGGACTGCGCCGCCCACGTTCACCGCTTTCCTGCTCAACCCGCCCAGCACGGCGAATGGCCCGAAAACCTCGCCCCCGAACTCAAGGCTGCCCTCCTGCAACGCGGGATGGAAAAGCCCTACTCCCACCAGGAAACGGCCCTGCGGAACGCGATCAACGGCAAGAGCACCGTCGTCGTCACGCCCACCGCCAGTGGCAAGTCCCTCTGCTATAACGTCCCCGTCATTCAATCCGTCCTCGAAGATGATCAGGCCCGGGCAATCTACCTGTTCCCTACAAAAGCGCTGAGTCATGATCAGTACGGCGAGCTCTATGAACTCACCAAATCATGCGGCCGCGAGATCAAAGTATACACCTACGATGGCGACACGCCTCCAGCCACGCGACGAGCATTGCGCGAAGCCGGGAACATCATTGTCACCAATCCCGACATGCTCCATTGCGGCATACTTCCTCATCACACGAATTGGATTCGCCTGTTCGAGAACTTGAAGTACATTGTCATCGATGAGTTGCACAACTATCGTGGAGTATTCGGAAGCCACCTCGCCAACGTCGTGCGTCGGCTGCGCCGCATTTGTGACTTCTATGGCTCCAAGCCAGTCTTTCTTTGTTCAAGTGCCACCATTGCGAATCCGCAGGAACTCGCTGAATCACTCACTAACGAAAAGTTCGAGTTGATCAACGAAAGCGGCGCGCCCCGTGGCGAGCGAACCTTCATTTTCTACAACCCGCCGGTTGTAAACAAAGAGCTGAACGTCCGCCGCGGAGTCCGCCTGGAAGCACGTCGGCTCGCCATGCGATTTCTCGCGCGCGATCATCAAGTCATCGTATTCGGCAGGTCCCGCCTCGACGTCGAAGTCATGACGACCTACCTGAAGCGCGGGATGACTCGCATTCATCGCGACCCCGAAAAGGTCGCCGGGTATCGCGGCGGGTATCTCCCCACGGAACGGCGAAGTATTGAACAGGCCCTCAAGACCGGCGAGATGCTCGGCGTCGTTTCAACCAATGCCTTGGAACTCGGCGTCGATATCGGCTCGCTCGACGTCTCGATCCTCGCCGGATACCCGGGAACGATAGCAAGCGCGTGGCAGCAGGCGGGCCGCGCCGGCCGCAAAGCCACGCCATCGCTCGCCATCTATATAGGCGGAAGCACTCCCCTCGATCAGTTCCTGATGAACCACCCGGAGTTCTTTCTCGGCGCCTCGCCAGAATCGGGAATCATCAACCCCGAGAACCTGGCAATACTCTCGACTCATCTAAAATGCGCCGCGTTTGAGCTACCATTTGAGGACGGCGAAGAATTCGGCCCCACCGATCCGACTCCGATTCTCCAGTATCTGGAGGACGAGAACGTGCTGCGTCATAGCCAGGACCGTTGGTACTATTCGGCGGACTCCTACCCCGCCGAAGACGTCTCACTGCGAAGCGCCGCCGCCGATAACTTCATCGTTCTCGATACCGGCAAGAATAACAAAGTCATCGCGGAGGTGGACTACGACTCGGCGCCGTTCCTGATCCACGACGACGCCATCTATATACACAATGGAAAACCCTACGTCGTCGAAAAACTGGACTGGGATCGCCGCGTCGCGCTCGTCCGGCACAAGATCGTCGACTACTACACAGACGCCGAGTCCAGTTCGAACATCCAGATTCTCCAAGTCGACCAAGAGTTCAAGTACCAGACCTCCGATTACATCGAATCGCGGCGATTCGGCGACGCCAGCATCACGACAGTCATCGCGAAGTTCAAGAAAGTCAAATTCGAAACCCACGAATCCATCGGCTACGGCCCTGTCTCCGTACCCCAACTTGAAATCCAAACGGAAGCCATGTGGTTTAGTTTCAAGCCCGACCTGACCAAGCGAATGAAAGCCGCCGGCTTCGACGCGGGCGCCGCCCTCCAAGGCGTCGGCGCGCTGCTGCGCAACACCGTTCCTCTCTACGTGCTCTGCGATCCACGAGACATCAGCGTCTACCCGATGCTCCGCGCGCCGTTCGACCAGCTCCCATCCATCTATGTGTGGGACAGATACCCCGGCGGAATCGGTATCGCCCGACGACTTTATACTGTCGAGAACGAAGTGTTAAAAGCATGCCTCCAAATGGCCGACGAGTGCCAGTGCAAGTGGGGCTGCCCCGCATGCATCGGTGCACAACTCGAAGGCGACAACCTTCGTAAGAAATCTACGGTTTGGCTATTGAAACAATTGATCGGTGGGTAGTCACTCGGAGAGCATCGTTTGAACCCAGGTAGAAAACCCCGGGTCCAGTTCGCGCGCGGTAGAGCCACTCAGAAAGAAGCTCATGTTCTTTTGCAAATCATCCTCACTCCACTCGCGGCGGTATTGCTCCAGTACTTCTTGTCGAACGTAAAAGAGCATGTTCTCCTGCGTTAGCCGCACGTCGTTTGGTTCGATGTCTTCCGCCTCGATTTCGTGAAGCCAAACAGCGACGTAACTCCCCGGCGTGTCCTTCCAACTCAGATCAAAGAACACTTTCGCAATGTAGTTATCGACGGGAATCGGCGGGAACTCGAACTCACCCTCGCGCCCTAGAATCGCCTCTTTCACAGGCTCGTGCGCCGTTTCTGCCAATTGCGACACGGCCTCCGCCTGCCTTCGGCGGACGTCGACCAAGTCGCGAAACTTGAGCTTTAACGTCTCACGCATTTCATCCAGTTTGCCGCCACTGGTTGCTTCCGCGATGCGACTAATCTGGTTAGTTAGTAACTCAATCTCACTCTTTTCTTTATTATACTCTGCCTGCAAACTCTCGAACTGAGTCTGTGCATCCTGACGTTTCCGTTCGACGTCCCTTAGAAGCCCTTCGAAGTATTGCTTCCACTGATCCTTCTTTCCTGGCATGCTACTCAGCACAATCTGCTGCCCGGTGATCGGATTGATGATCGGAAACTTTTCATAAGGTGTCGTGTCGAAATCATCGAACTGCTCTGTGAGAGTCTTCAGTCCCTGATCGAGTCGATCAAATGTGCTCCGTGCTACCCCACCGGTTTGCATCAGTTTATCGCGATTGTCCTTCGCGGCCTGAAGGCTGCCCCGAATTGTGCCAATGTTCGCCTGCTGCGAATTCAGTTCCCTGATTTGATTCAGGAGGTCTCGCAACTCGCGACTTAGCGCCTTCGACGCCTCGTTATAGTTAATCATCTTGCTGCGAATGATGCGCAGGTCTTCCGCCGCCATATCGTTGTAGAGCCCAATGCTCTGGCCCGCCATGGCATCCGTTCCCCGATCCATTTTGAGGAACACATCACCACCAATAACCGCCAAACCATCCGCCACCGGGAGGCTCGTATTAGGTTCCCCATCAGTCTTGGACATCACCATGTAACCCACAAACGCCAGCGCAAGAATCGCAATCGCGAAGAGAGGAATCGCAAAAACCGCAGGTCGCAGGCCAACCTTCGGGCGCGCGACATCGATCTCGCCGCCGCCGACCTCGCCCCCCAATGAAGTCGTCTTGCGCACCGACAACTCATCTACGGAAGGGCGTACCGTCGTCGGCGCGAAAGCCTCGGGAGAGACTGGCTCCTCTTCCTTACGAACCGTCCGTTCCCCGGAAAAATTGACCAGCGCGTCCTGAAGCTCCTGCTTGAGCGTGTCGTAATCCGGATACCTGAACTCCACCTTCTTGTGAGTCATCCGATTCAGAATCTCGATGATCCGAGGCCCAAAATTATCGTACATCTCTTCGGTGATCGGGAGCTCGTCCTGAATTTGTTTCAGGATCACCGCAGTCGCGCTCGCACCGGTAAACGGCATCGTGCCCGTCAGCATTTGAAAGAAAGTAATACCGAGAGAATAGATATCCGCGCGATGGTCGACCAGTTCCCCTCGCGCCATTTCTGGCGACATGTAATTCGGGCTGCCCATGCTGACACCGGAAGACGTCAGCGACGTATCCGAGTCGAGAATCTTCGCCAAACCAAAGTCCGCAATCTTCACCTGACCATCGCTGGTGATCATCAGATTCGCGGGCTTGATGTCGCGGTGAATGACGTTATTCTTAACCGCCAGCTTCAACCCCTCGATCACCTGAAGCAACAGCTCCAGCGACTTGCGCGGCGCGATCGGACCATGCTTCTTCAGCTGGTCGCTCAGCGACATCCCGTCGACCCACTCCATCGTAAAGAAAAGGAGACCGTTCTCTTCGCCGATCTGGAAAATCTGGATAATGTTCGGGTGGTTCAGCTTCGCCACCGCGCGCGCTTCCTGGTAAAAGCGCGCGATCGAATCTTCGGTCTTCGCCAGGTCCTGACGCATCATCTTCACCGCCACCTGACGGTGAAGCTTCTGGTCCCGGCCAATCCACACCTCGCCCATGCCACCACGACCGACACGGCGCTCAAGCTCGTTCCCACCCAACGTCTTCATCGAATGGGTAGAAACGACCGTCTTGGGCATTTCGTCAGGTCTGGGGTGGGATTGGTCTGAACTCTGGTTAGTCATCGTCACCGGGTTTCATGAATGCGATTCAATTGATCAGTTTATGGCGGCAAGATGGCGAGTCAATCCAAGTCCCCGCCGACCCAACCCCGCGACTCCCACGATGGCGCGCCCCTTGCGCTGCCTTGTCCGAGAAATCCGCAGTGAGCGATTCGCCGCCTGTTGCGCCTCCGACAGAAACAGCCTCAGAGTCCGCGAAACCCAAGGGAAACGTGCCCGCATGGCGACCCCCGCCACGAACAGACTCGAATACCACATCAGTGGCCTTTGCTGCGCGGAGGAAGTAAACGCGCTCAGGAAAGCGCTCGCCCCCTTCGTGACGCCGGAAAGCCTCAGCTTCGATCTGCTCAACGCCCGCCTGATGATCGATCCCGACAACGATGCTCCCCCAGAGGAGACCATCCGCAGCGCGATCGACTCCACCGGCATGAAGGCAACCCCTTGGCAAGAGTACCGCCAGAGCTCCAGCTCCCCGAACGCCGGAAGCCCCAATCGCGGCCGCACAATCGCCTGCGTGATCAGCGGTGTTTTCTGGGCCGCGAGTCTCGTCATCAAGCTCGCTGGCGGCGACGCCGGACACACCCGCACCGCGCTGATCGCGTGCAGCGCCGTCGCGATCCTCTCCGGCTGGTGGTACATTGCGCCGAGGGCTTGGAGTGCGCTGCGGCGCCTCAGCCCAGACATGAACCTCCTCATGTCCATCGCGCTCGTCGGCGCCGTCACAATCGGCGAGTGGGTCGAGGCCGGGAGCGTTTCCTTCCTTTTCTCGTTTTCGCTACTTCTGGAATCTTGGTCCGTTTCGCGCGCCCGACGCGCGATCTCCGCCCTCGTCGACATGACCCCCAAGATGGCTCGCGTCGCTAGTTCCTGCGGCACCTGCTCGTCGATGAAACCCGTCGAGGACGTCCTCATCGGCGATCAAATCATCGTCAAACCCGGCGAAAAAGTCCCCCTCGACGGAACAGTCGAAACCGGCAGCACCAGCGTGAACCAAGCCCCCATCACCGGTGAGTCCATCCCTGTCGACAAAAACCCCGGCGACGAGCTCTTTGCCGGTTCCATCAACAACGACGGATCGATTCAGTTCACCGTGACGAAATGTTTCAGCGACACGACGCTCGCACGGATCATCAGCATGGTCGAAGACGCTCAGGCCCGCCGCGCCCCGGCCGAGCAATGGGTCGAAAAATTCGCCCGTGTCTACACTCCCGCCATGATCGTGCTCGCCGCGCTGATCGCCGTCGCGCCGCCGCTGATCTTCGGGCAACCGTTCGGCCATTGGTTCTATCAGGCCCTCGTCATCCTCGTCATCGCGTGTCCCTGCGCCCTCGTCATTTCGACCCCCATGAGCATCGTCGCCGCGCTCGCCGCATCAGCGCGCATGGGAGTTCTGATCAAGGGCGGCGCGTGGCTCGAAGCCGTCGCCCGAGTCAACGCCGTCGCCTTCGACAAGACAGGCACGCTCACCAAGGGTCAGTTCGCCGTCGAGCAAGTCACCATCGAATCCGCCACCGACGAAAACGAAGTGCTCGCCCTCGCCGCCGCCATCGAACGTCTCAGCGAACACCCGCTCGCCAGCGCAGTCGTCCGCGAAGCCGACGCGCGACGCATCGCGAAATCCACCGCCAGTGAGTTTCAAGCAATCCCCGGCCGTGGCGCGGAAGCCAACGTCGGCGCGCGTCACCTCTGGATCGGGTCGCCGCGATTCGAGGAAGAAAAAACCGGCAAGCCCCCCGCCTCCTCCGCAGACTCGGAACTCGCGCAAACCGTGCTCACCCTCGGCGAAGGCGAGACCGTACTCGGCCGCATCCGCCTCGCTGACCAAATCCGAGACGAGGCACCCGTCGCGCTCGAACAGCTCCAGAAACTCGGCCTGAATTCCATCATGCTGACCGGCGACAACAAACGCGCCGCCGCCGCGATTTCGAAACAAGCAGGCATCACCGACTAC
>JAUIJJ010000220.1 GCA_030431385.1 bacterium
GCGATCCTTAGGGCACCTCAACCCTTCCGCGCCTCGCTAAAGGTCTCCGGGTGTGGTATCAGTAACAACTCATCAGCTACATCAGCATTTACTTGTTTCGATTTGAATAAGGGTTTACAAAAAAAGTATGCTTGTCAAGACGATCCTTTTTAATTGTCGAATTGAAGGTGCGCCAAGGGGATTATACGGCACTCGCTCTACCCCCCCCCCCGCTACGGCACCGGCAGTGCTGCTTGGTTGGGGGCGGGGAATTTTACGGCGAGGTAGGCGAGGGCTTCTTTGTCTCCGGCGCAGCGGAGGCAGTGGGGGACGTCGGCGGAGTAGCGGGCGGTCTCGTGGGACTTCACGCGGTGGCGCGCGCCATCTACGTCGACCTCTACCTCGCCCTGAAAGACGGTGACGGTCTCCATGGTTCCGGTGACGTGGGGCGCGGAGGTCATTTCGCCGTTGGGCATGAAGCGGACGAGGTAGAGTTCGACCGTTTCGACCATGTCCGTGGTGTTGAGGATCTGGACCTCGTAGCCGTGGCCGGGGCTGGTGAGGGTAGGGCAGTTCTCTTTGGTCAGGTAGATGAACTCGATGCCGGGCTTGTTGGCGTCGGGTTCATCAAGGAGGTCCTGGAGCCGCACGCCGAGGCCGCTGGCGAGCTTCCACACGACGGCGAGGGTCGGGTTCACCTGGCCGTTTTCGATTTGGCTGATCATTCCCTTGGAGACGCCGCTGAGGTTGCTGAGATCTTGGAGCGAGTGGTTCCGCGACGCGCGAAACTGTGCGATCATCTGCCCGATGGGGGGCGGGGCTGAGGGTGTGTTTTCCGGTGTGGCGCTCATGGTTGGCTCCTTTGGGGGGAGGCGGATTCGTGCCGGGGGACGCTGCTCGGCCTTGACGCTCGGCACACTGTTCAATATATTAAACCCGATAGCCGCGAACACCCTGCGACGCAAGGAATTCATTTGATGCGCTGCCTGAAGAAAGCCTCCGCCAAAGAGGGACTTGAACTCTCCGATGCCCCGGTTCCCACCCCCAATGAGGGTGAAGTTCTGGTCCGCGTGACTCATGCGGGCATCTGCGGAACGGATGTTCATATCTACAACTGGGACCGCTGGAGTCAGCGCCGCATCAAGCCGCCAGTGATCACGGGGCACGAGTTTGTGGGTGTGGTGGAGGAATGGGGCAGCGAGGTGGATGGGCTGCAAAAGGGACAGCGCGTTTCGGCGGAGGGGCATATCGCCTGCGGGCATTGCCGGTATTGCCGCACGGGTAACGCTCACATCTGCGAGAAGGTGCGTATCATCGGGATTGATCGCGATGGCTGCTTCGCGGAGTACCTTGTGGTGCCTCAGGAAAACATCTGGCCGGTCGACGAGCGAATCCGCAACGAGCACGCGGCGGTTTTCGACCCGCTCGGCAACGCGATGCACACGGTGATGAGCGAAAGCGTGGCGGGAAAAACGGTGCTGATCACGGGCGCGGGGGCGATTGGACTCTTCGCGATCCCCATCGCTCGACACATGGGCGCGGAAAAGATCATCGTGTCGGAGCCGAATGAAAGTCGTCGCGCCATCGCGGAGAAGCTCAGTCCGGACCTATGCATCGATACGACGAAGGAAGACATGCTGGAAGTGATCCACCGCGAGGTCGACCCGACGGGGGTTGATGTGCTGCTGGAGATGAGCGGCCATCCGAAGGGGTTCGCCGATGGCCTGCGCGCGTGTCGCGGTGGCGGGACGGCGGTGCTGCTCGGGATTCCCGCGGAACCGCTGGCGATCGACTGGGCAGAGGATGTCATTTTCAAAGCGCTCAAGATCGTCGGCGTGAACGGCCGGCGAATGTTCGACACTTGGTACCAAAGCAGCCGGTTCCTCGTGCAGCACGGCAAGGAAATCGACCCGATTCTGACTCACGAATTCGATTTCAAGGACTACGAGAAAGGCTTCGACCTGCTTCGTAAGGGACAGGCGGGGAAAGTACTGCTGAAGGTCTAGCAGGCATCGCGCGAATTCTACAGAAGACTCTCCAAGCCCAAAGGTATTCATCATGGCAGTTTCTACACCGGCAGGCCTCGTAGATGACTGGAGCACGCTACGGGATAACCCTGTTTTCAAACGGACGATGTTTCCCCGTTCGGTGCGTTTTTTCCTAAAGGGCTCGCTATTCCGAGCGATGTTCCTGACGGCGATTGCGCTCGGCATCTACGAAGTTTTTTCGCGATCGACTCTTTCAATTTGGCCTATCTTGGCCGGCGCGATGGTGTTCTGGTTTACGATCTATGCCGTGCAGCGATACACTGGCTGGTTCGAACTGCACTCGCTCGCGTCGTCGGGGACACTTGATGACTACCTGAATTCCGGCTTAAACAAGGCAGACGTTTTTCTAGGTGTCGTTTACCCGGCGCGCATTTCAGAGTTACTGTCCCTTGTCATCATCATGATTTGGTTCGCGATTACTGCAACGACCCAGCCGATCCAGATACTCTTTATTGTCTTCGCGCTGATGATCGCGCGACAGTTGTGGAGCGCACCCTTCGTCTTTCTACCGGACGCGGAAAACTTTCTCCGAAAACGCAACCCTCTCATGTTGATGTTTATTAGTATGACGATTCTCGCGGAGCTAGCGATCTGGTTTACGATTTACTTTACTATACTGTTTCTTACCGGGCGACTTGTTACATACTTTGGTCTTCAGATACGTCCTGACTATGTGACGATCATTGCCGTCGTGATTGCTTTCTTCGCGTCGCGACCGGTTTTCCGATGGTGGCAGATGTGGCGACTCAAGAGGTTCTACAAACGCTATAGTGGGTTCGAGGACCTGTTTGATACCTACCTAATGCAAGGCGATGTGGCGAAACGGTAAGTCCTGAATTCGTTACTATTCAATTTCAACGACTCGCAGGAAATTGGTGTGACCTACTTGGCCGAGGGGAATTCCTCCCAAAACGACGACTCGCATACCGGCTTTCGCGACTTCATAGTATTTAGCCGTGCGGATCGCTTCGTTCACGAGCGCGTCGCCGTTGCTCTTCTTCACTTCTTCCTCGTTGAGGTGAGACATTTGCCTCGAAACCACGCCCCACGCCAGACAGAGCGCGTTGACGGCTTGACTATTGACTGAACACGCGAAAATCGGAATCGACGGACGAAAGCGCGATACATGGTAAGCTGAGTATCCCGAATAAGTAGGAATAAGTATCAAGTCCAGCTTCAGTTTTTCGGCAAGGCGAACAGCGCCGTCGCAAATCGCGTGTGTCACGGTTGGCAGCTCGCTTTCGCTGAGCACCCAATCCAACCCCTTGTTCCAACCGAGCATTTTTTGCGCTTCTTGGGCGACTGTGTCCATGACCTCGACGGCTTCAACCGGGTACTCGCCAGCGGCGGTTTCGCCTGAAAGCATCACCGCATCGGTTCCATCTATGATAGCGTTATAAATATCGGTCACTTCCGCGCGAGTGGGGCGAGGATTGGTCATCATTGATTCGAGCATCTGCGTTGCCGTGATGACGGGTTTCGCGAGACGATTACACATGCGGATGATGCGCTTTTGAATCGCGGGGACTTGCTCCATCGGGACTTCGATACCGAGGTCACCGCGGGCGACCATGGCCCCATCGGCTACATACAATACCTGCTCGAGGTTGGCGACCGCTTCCTTCTTTTCAATTTTTGCGAGGATCGGCACGACATGCCCGCACTCTTCCATGGCCAGGCGCGTCATGGCGATGTCTTCGGGAGAGCGCACGAAACTGAGCGCGACGACGTCGACTTTCTCTTTCATAGCAAACTTGAGATCAACGCGGTCCTTATCGGTGAGCGCGGGAATCGGCAGCTTTGTATCTGGTAGATTGACACCCTTGCGAGACTTGAGAATTCCACCGTTCATCACGCGACACTGTACTTCGTTGCCGTTTACATTTTCGACGACGAGCATGAACCTGCCGTCGTCGAGTAGGATGTGTTCGCCGGGTTGCGCGACTTCGTGGAATCCGTCGAAGTTCACGCCGAACTTGTTATCGGTTCCGTCTGCGGTGACATCAGAAGTAAGTGTGATGAGTTCGCTTTGCTCGATGACCTTCTCACCCCCTTTGATCTTGGAGATGCGAAGCTTCGGGCCGGAGAGGTCGGCGAGAATCGCAAAGGGGCGAGACATCTCGAACCCCATGTCGCGAATGATCCGAATGACGGAGCGATGATCGTCGTGCGTGCCGTGGCTAAAGTTCAGGCGAAAGACATCGGCGCCGCCTTGTGCGAGCTGGCGAATCTTCTGCGGCGTATTGGAGGCCGGCCCGATGGTACAGACGATCTTCGTACGTGTGTTAAAGTGCGTGGATGCAACGTGGGAAACCATCGGAACTCCTGAAGGCGCAAATCGAACTCTCAGGGATCATGAAGAGGGGCTGGTGGCAGGGGAACAACGGGGAACTCGGCAGTGGGGAGGTTCAATTCACGAAAGGGCTTTTCCAAGCGGCGGCCTGCGGGTGCTACCAGCCGGGCCCCGGGCCTTCTTTCATCTTGCGTTCGATGTATTCCTGAACCCTCTGCCTTCCGATGGAAACGAGCCGACCACGGACGAGATCGTGAGTAAAATAGCCGTGATTCTCGTCGATATAGTGATCAGGGAAGGCTGGCGCGGACTCTTGGAACTCGAACTCCCAGTTCCGGTCGACTAGCTCGTCATCGAGCACACGGTTTCCGAGGAGCTCCGCCGCCCATGGCTGATCGCTGAACTCGACCGCCAGGTGCGCCAGGAAAATGAGCTTCGCGAGGGAATTGTACTCCTGTCGCTCCCACTCGAGGAATTGATTCTCGGAAATCTGCCAGACGACTTCTTCCCTCGGAAAGGAGCCCTCAGGCACCGATTGCTCTTCCAGCCATTGGGACATCTTGGGCCGAGGGGCGATTCGATAGGAAGCGATGCGACTCATGGAACGACTCTCCTTTCCTGAAGGGGTGGCCTACATTTCAACGGTGACCCAACGGGGCCGCCCGTAGTCGCTGCCGACAACCGCGGAGCCAATGGGCACCTGACCGGGACGATTCACGACGCCATTGAGGCCGACGTGAGTGTGGCCGCTGACGACATAGCGCAGCTTCGGGAAGCCGCGCAGGGACTCGCCCAATGTGAGGTGCCCGAAGTAAGGCGTGCCCTTCGACCAGTCCTGGTCTTCGGGCCGGCGCTCGATCTGGGATTCGAAAATCGGGACGTGGGTGACGACGAGGACTTGGTTCACTTCCTCGTCCTCCTCCAACCGGAGGAGCTGTCGCTGGAGCCGGTGACGACAAGTCGCCGCGAACTCCTGGTCAGTCCACGCCCAATCGATCTTCGATGCGTCCATTGCGTAGCGGGGCTTGCACTCGGCGATGTCGTCGTCGCTTTGGTCGAGCTGCGGGTCGCGGGCGGAGTAATCGTACCAACCGATTCCGCCAGCGACGGCGATGCCATTCTCCAAAACGAGAGGCACGTCCTCCAGCCAGTGCATACCCGACTGGCGGGTCGCCTCGGGCAGCATCTTCTCGTAGAGCTGCCGACTCGTCTGACCATTGGAAGCCCACAGATCGTGGTTTCCCGGCAACACCGCCACGGTACAGGGCAGCGTCGAGAAGCAAGCAAGACACTGTTCGTACATGTGGAGGGGGTTGCCGAGGTCGCCGGCGATCACGACGAGGTCCGGCTCCTCACGCTCCATCCCCGCCACCAGACGATGGATCGTATGGTGGCCCGTTACCTCCATGTGGAGGTCCGATGTGACGAGGATGCGCAAGGTCCGCTTCTTTCTTTACTTCTTGCCGGTGAGCTTGATCAGGTGCCAGCCGAACTGAGTCTTCACGGGCGGTGAAACTTCGTTGAGCTCCATCGAGTAGCAGGCGTCTTCGAAAGCTTTCACCATCATTCCTTGGCCAAACCAGCCGAGGTCGCCGCCCTCTTGCCCGCTCGGGCACTTGCTGTAGTTCTTCGCAACTTCGCCGAAATCAGTGCCATTGCTGATCTGGTCCTGTACATCTTTGAGGGTCTGTTCGTCTTCTACGAGGATGTGGCTCGCGCGTACCTGTGACATGGTGATTTCTCCAAGAGGGGATTATGCTCTCACAGTCGGCAAGCCGCCCTCGCGCCGCAATTGGCAAATGGTCCCCGGAGTTTTTCATGGCGCTGATAGAAGAAAAAGCCGCCCCGGGAAGTCCCGGAGCGGCTGGAATTGCAGGTACTTTCGAGCGATACTACTGAAGCAGCCAGTCGTCGACCGACGAGCCGGCCAGCGTCGAGTAGCTGTTGAAGGCCTCTGTGAACAGATTCTCTGGCGTGTCGTTGTAGAATATCTTCACCGAGTCGATGTTGATGTCCTTCTCGGTTCCCGGGGTAGTATCGGAAGCGAAGGTGTAGGCGCCGTAGCTGATCATGTGGGGGGCATCGAGAGAGCCGAAGTTGAAGCCGGTGTTCTCGATGTCAGGGGTAGCGGAATCGCTCGCCGGGTTTACCCATGCGCGCATCGTCGTGGTGTCGGGATCGGCCATGACGAACACAAAGTTCCACGCGCTGCCGTCGTCCGAGAAGCCGTTAGCGCCCTCAAGGATGCCGTCGACGCCTGTGGAAGAGAACTGAGGCGTGTTGTCTGCCGGGTTGAAGGGAGTAATCGCGAGGTACGACGGGTCGCCGGGGCTGATGAAGTCCTCGTCCCAAAGTTGCACCATGAAGTTGGAGCGGTAACCAGCGCCTGCCGAGAAGTAAGTCACGGGAGTGATCAGCTGAACAAAGCTACCCGAGGTATTCGAATCGTTGACCTTGAGTGCGAAG
>JAUIJJ010000221.1 GCA_030431385.1 bacterium
AGCGGTTGAAGGAAAAGGAGGAGATGATCCTCGGCGCAGAGGAGCGGATCATCGCCATCGAGCAGCGCCTTTTTGCGGAGCTGCGTCAGGCAGTCGCCGACGCCGCCCCGGCGATCTTGCGCGACGCGCAGGCCATCGCACACGCCGATTGCATCCTCTCCCTCGCGGAAGTGGCTCTCTCCCAAGGCTACATCCGGCCAGAACTGAACGAAGAGGGGCGTCTGGAAATCCACGAAGGCCGCCACCCCGTTCTCGAGGCACTGCAGCGCGACCCGCCCTTTGTTCCGAACGACACTTTTCTAGATCCCACCGACTGTCAGCTCGCGCTGATCACTGGCCCCAACATGGCCGGCAAGTCGACGTTCATTCGTCAAGTCGCGCTCATCGTGCTCCTCGCGCACATGGGCAGCTTCGTCCCCGCGAGGCGTGCCTTCGTGCCGCTCAGGGACCGAATCTTCACACGCGTCGGCGCCATGGATCACCTCGCTCGCGGGCAGTCGACATTCCTCGTCGAGATGACCGAGTTGGCGAATATCCTCCGCCACAGCACCAGCGAATCGCTGGTGATCCTCGACGAGATCGGGCGCGGCACCTCGACCTATGACGGCCTCTCGATCGCGTGGTCCGTTTGCGAGTTTCTCCACAACACGAAGGTCCGACGCCCGCTGACGCTCTTCGCGACCCACTACCACGAGCTAACTGACCTGGACCAGGCGCTTCCTCGGTTGCGCAACTTCCACGTCGCCGTCGACGAGGAATCGGAACGCATCATCTTCCTTTATCGGATTATCGCGGGCGCGACAGACCGCAGCTACGGCATCCACGCGGCAGACCTCGCCGGCGTTCCGCCGATCTGTGTGGGGCGAGCGCGGGAAATCTTGGACGGACTCGAGCGCGGCGAGGCGGTCGCTCCCCGGGTTGCTGCTGAAGACGACAGCGGGGACCAGGCATCGGCGGCTGGCGCGCCGAAGACTCGTCGCCACGCAACGCTTCTGCCGACACCAGAGCCGTGGGAAGACGAACAACTCTCCCTCTTCGAGTCCACCGCACCCAACCCAGCGGTCGAGAAACTGCGGCAACTCGACCCCAACCGCCTCACGCCGATCGAAGCCCTCGCCGTGCTCGCCGAACTCAAGCGAGACGCTCAGGAATAGACTGCGCCATCTGTCAGTCGGTGTCCTCGAATTGTTCCTTTTGATCCATAACCGCTTTCGGCGCAGAAAATGTTGCCCTGCCGGAAAAACCAACTAGGGTCATCTATTCCGTTGATATTGTTATGGTTACGGAGTGTTTGGGGCGAGTGGAGGCGGCTATTGGCCCGGTGCTTTTCGGAAAATCCATTGATTTCCCCCCCGACCCTGACGTACAGCACCGCCTCTTGTTCCGGGGCTGGTTTCTCCGGGCGTTCTCGATGAATCTAACGGGAACGCTGGATCGCTGGTCCAAATGAGAGGGCGGTCGATGGGATCATGCCGCCTTATGATAACGGTCGCAACGCGGGTCAAGGCCCGGGATTGCGGCACATCAGCCCGAAAGAGGCAGGAGTATGTACGTAGAGGTCATCAAGACGGTTGTCAAGCACGGGCAGGCAGAGGCTGCGCGGCGTACGCTGGATAAGTGGATCAGCGCGGCTCGCAAGTCCCCCGGCCACATCTGGGCGAGCTACTTCTCGCCCGAGGATGTCTCCTCGGAAGCGCTCGAGAGTTTCGAGATCGAGGACCCGGAACGCACGTTCTTCGTTACTATGGCATGGGAGAATGATCAGTCGGTCGCCGATTTCTATCGGAAGTATCACGCCGGCCCGGTCAATCTGCTCCCCGGCCAGGAAGTCTACGTCTGCGGCCATTTCCCCGGCTAACACCGTTTCAATTCATCTGGACTTGGGCGGGCCGTCACGGTCCGCCCTTTTTCTTTCGCCCTGATCCTCGACTTTGCCGGTTTTCCTTGCTCGCCATGGCACCGGCGGCAGACACTCAGGTTTCTACCCAAACATGGGTCACTCTGCTGAATCAAAGGTCTTCACCATCCGATGGCGCTCTTTCTCGCCCTGAAATTCTCCGAAGAAGAGATGCCCAAGATCTATGATCCCGGTAGTCTCAATGACCCTAAGGTTCAGGACTTCTTCGTCGTTCCTCGCGAGGGCACCGAAGATATCGGCTTTGTCTCCGCCATCGAGTACAAGTCCTCCGAGCAACTGAAGCTACGCCCAGAGCCCTATCCCAGAGTCATCCGCCGCGCCAAGAAAGAAGAGGTCGATTCTTGGTGGCGCTGCCGCGTCGAAGAGCGCCGCGCATTCGTCCTCGCCAAGGACAAGGCGCGCGAGCTCGGCCTCGACATCAAGATGAGCCACGCCCGCATCAACATGAGCGAGCAGAAGATCGTGTTCCACTTCACCAGCGAGCAGCGCATCGACTTCCGCGCCTTGGTCAAGGAACTCAGCGCTTTGCTGAAAAAGCGCATCGAGCTCTGGCAGATCGGCGTCCGCGACGAAACCCGCATGCTCGACGGCTTCGGCGTCTGCGGCCTGCAAACCTGCTGCTCGACGTGGCTCAAGGAGTTTCGCCCAATCAGCATCCGCATGGCGAAGGAACAGGACATCAACCTGCCGCCCACCAAGCTTTCCGGCCAGTGCGGGCGCCTGCTTTGCTGCCTTTCCTACGAAGTTGATCAGTACAAGAAAATGGGCCGAGAGGCCATGCCTAAGGGCTCAACCGTCGAATTCGACGGCGGCACTTGGGTCATCGTTGACCGCAACCTCATCGCCGGGACTTACCTGCTCTCCGACCGAAAAGGGCTGCTGAAGAATGTAAAGGGCGCCGAGCTCGCCGCCGGTGAAGCCAAGGTGCCCGAGCAAATGAAGCGCTATGGCAAGGAGCTCCGCGGCGGAGCGGGCGCAGCTAGCGAGACAGCATCGGATGCCTCGTCAGCCGACCAGCCCAAGGCACCCGATACCCGGGGGCAGAAGGACCGGCGTTCCTCCAAGCCGACGGCTTCCGCAGCCACCGAACAGGCCCCAACCACTGAGCGTACGGAGAGGGATAAAACTTCTGCGCCAGAACGAGAGACAACAGGCAGGCCAAAGAAAAAGCGTCGCCGTGGCCGCGGTGGTCGGAAAGACAAGGCCGAGGCAGGACCAAAAGGTGGCCAGCAGGCTGGCGCAAAGGCCAGCGGTTCGCCAACCGGGGAAGCCCCTGCCAAGAAGTCTCGGCGACGCCCTGATAGGAAGAAAAAGACGAACGAAGGCTTTGGAGATTCCGGCAGCCCCGACGGCCCCAAGAAGTCCGGCAGGACTGGTCGACGCGGAAAGCGCAGAAAGAAGCCCGAGTCCTAGAGGCTGCCACACGAGAACACACACTTGAAACAGAAACGGCCCGGGGAATTCCCCGGGCCGTTTCGCGTTGACTCTAGCTTCTACCAGAAGTTCATCCGGCCGAAGGTGTTACAGGCCTAAGAGGTTCGAGTGGCGCTCTTTCGCGTGCGTGTGTTCGTCATGAAGCTCTTGGGCCTTTTGGTAATCTGCTTGAGCAAGCGCGGTTTCACCCTGCGCTTCGTAGATTGTGCCGCGGAAGTAGTAAGGCTCTTCCCAATCCTCATTTTTCTCGATCGCGATATTCAGATCTTCGATCGCTGCATCCGCATCGTTCAAATCCAGATAGAAGTAGCGGGCACGGTTGTAATGCGGAGGACCGTACTCTTCGTCCAGTTCAATCGCCTTGTTGAAGTCTTCCATGGCGCGGTCATGTTCGCCGATCTTGTAGTAGGAAGCGCCGCGATTGTTGTACGCATATGCGTACTCGTCATCAATCTCGATGGCACGGTCGAAGTCCGCGATGGCCCGATCGTAGTCGCCTTCGAGATGATAAATGAGCCCACGGTTGTTGTGGGGGAGCGGGTAGTCAGAGTAGGAGCGAATTGAGCGCGAGAAACTGTCCATCGCCTTATCCAACTCGGCGTCGCTGTACTGATTCACACCCTTGTTGTTGTAACGCATGGCTTCACCGTACTTGGTGCACGCCGTCGAGAAGAGCAGCCCTGCGGCCACGACGCTCATAGCGAAGAGTTGTAGAGTTTTCGTCATCTTAAACCTTCCATCAGGTAAGTAGGAGAGTTGATCGTTGAGTCTTTACGGGCCAACGGGGCTGAACGGAGGCGGGGGCGGGGGCGGGAAGAATTCTTCATTGTTGTCGCCACTTCCACCACCACTGCCGTCATCATCGGTGCCTTCATCGATGAGCACAATCGCGCCGCCGATGAGACCTGCCGTGATACCGATCTTCGCGGCGTCGCTTCCGCTGAACCACCAGAACAAGCCCTGACGGTCCTTGTGCTCACTGAGCGCACCGGCCTGAACAACCTCGTCGCCGATGAGCGGCGACGAAACCGGAAGCCATGTGCCAACTGACGAGGCGGCAAAGGACATCGTGTCGCCGCTGCCGATTGTCGCGATCGAAGCGGAACTCGCTGCCCCGACCGGGCG
Organism: bacterium; assembly: GCA_030431385.1. Classification (GTDB taxonomy): domain Bacteria; phylum Sumerlaeota; class Sumerlaeia; order SLMS01; family SLMS01; genus JAUIJJ01. The sequence goes on from JAUIJJ010000221.1 coordinate 4,478, forward strand.
AACCGCGAAGGCATTGCTGACACTCTTCACCACAACCTCTCCGCTTTCCAACACCGCTGCGAATACAACGGACTGGACGGAGCCAGTGTTGGCGAGGGGGACAATCTCAAGCCCACCAAGATTCGGGCGAAGGGCCGAATTAGCCGCAAAGTTCACAGCGATCTTGCCAGCTCCAACATTCATTGCGTCGGCAGAAGCCACTTCGACTCGTGAGTTTTCACCCACGAGAAGCGCGTCGCCATTCGCAGTTTGAAGGCTAACCGGCTGATCTGCCGCTACGATCACATCGCCAGCCTGAATCTCGGCAAGGTCGTTGCCGAGGTGAGGAAGCAAGTTCTCGCCGCGTTCAATGCGATAATCGCCGGAAGATTGGGCGATTCCTGATTGCGTGACTCCGGAGCCAACTACGCTGCTCCCAAGAATCACGACCGAGCAAACGAGTGCCCATGCTCTTACGTGGGGTCTATACATTACTGTCGCCTTTCACAGTCAATCTGACGGCTCGAATTTCACGCCGCTAAGTCCAAGCCTGTCAACCCCAAAACCTGCTGAATTGACAACGCCCAGACGGTTATCGGTCCAAATTTTATTCTGGTGGCTCCACAGCGAAATCCGACAATTCAGTGCCATGCACCCACCAGCTAGCTAGGCCGTAGTCGTATCCGGTTTTCGGTCGGCTGGCAAAGCAATTCTGACAGTTTTGATAGAATTGTTTTCAGTATGCAATCAAGCGGGGCCCGAGAGCTAGAACGAAGTGACTTCAGAGTCCCACCGTGGCGGCTCGAATTTCGGCAATCCGAACACTGTGTCGAGGTTCGCATTGTGAATCACCCAGCGAGAGTGGGCGTTGACGCCGCTTAGTGTAAATTTGATTCCGCGATCCGTGCAGGCAAGGCAGGTCCGCAGAATCTGCCCCAGCAGAATCGACTCAAGCACAGGCACACTGCTGATGTTCAGCTCGACCTGGCTGCCAGACTCCAAGTTCCCAATCTGCAGCTTGATCTCTTCCAACGCGGGATAGGGATCGACGGCCGGCAGGCGGTACAGATTTTTCGTTGATTCGTCCATGGTCGACATGAGCGACATCTCCTCGCCCTTTTATGGTTTACCCAAAGCCCTACAAAGTCAAGGCCCTCAATCACCGGGAAGAACGATTTGACCAGTTTTTTTCCTCATCCCTCTGGAACTAGTCGAAGAACTCAGGGAATCCCCGGAGATTCCATCCCGATTCCACAGCGACCTTTCTTTTTCCTTAGCGCGGTGGTCTGCCTGTTCTATAGAGTCCACAGAAGATCTACTCCACACTGATAGAGGCCAACATTGAGCGCAAAACAACGCCAACTCCTGACTGCGATGGCCATGCTGTTCGCGATTATCGCGGTCGCATTGGTCGTGTTCCTCGCGGGAGGCGGCGACGCTGATACCTCCACCACGCGCCCACCAGAGCGACCCGACACCGCGACCGATTTCGTGCATCCCGGCCCGACCCCGACCCGGCCAGAAGCCACCCCAAATCTCGATCAAACGGTCGCCACGCCCATTGCAGAGTCGCCGGCAGTCGCCTCTTCCGATCCAATGGATCACCTGTGCCGACACGAGATCAGGATCATCGTTCCGCCAGGCAAGGCCTTGGCCGACGCTTTGTTCTCACTTCAGATTGCAAACAACACGGTCACTTCCAGAGAAGAAGCCCGCCTCCACGCGGGGGCGCTGCTGGGAACCGTTCCCGCAGAGATGCGCGCCGATCTCACCGAGCAGCTCGTCGCCGCATGGCCGCCAGAACTCGCCCCCGATGGGCGCGTTTCCGTTCTCCTCGGCCAAAACGTGAAGGTCAGGCTCAATGTCCAGAACGACGAGGGGCTTCGCGGCAGCGCGCTTCTCTTTCGTTGTAGCCAAGACGTGCTCAACCTCGAGCTCGCCGAGACGTGGACGCTTGAGGGCTTTGTCGAGGTGACCCCCGACGAGTCGCCACTTCCCGGCGTACGCGTGCTTCTCAGTTCAGAGAGCGGCAGCTTCGAAGCCACCACCGATCATCAGGGGCGATTCACCGTCGACGCCCTGCCACTAAAGCAACTCTTCCTCATGATCGATGAATCGACGATGCCCGGCTACGTTCAGCAAACTGCGCCGCTCTTCATCTTTCCGAATCAGATCGTCCAGCCGCTCGCCGTGCGCGTCGCGCGCGCGGACGAAGTGACTTTCCACGTCGTGAACGAAATCGCCGAGCCGATCTCCGGAGCGCAGGTTACAGTGCTGCCCGTTGAGGGTGATCGCAGCGCCGCGTTAATTGATGCCACTGGCGTC
>JAUIJJ010000222.1 GCA_030431385.1 bacterium
CCAATCTCATGTAACCAATGCTCTAAAACGAAAAGGCTATACTTACGGGCCCAAGCCGTCAGCGGAACGGCCCCGTCTACGCGGGCCTCTACCGCTCCAAACATATCTTTCCACTGATCGCCCACCCACAGTTGAAACGGGAACATAAATCCCTTCTTCGGAAGCCCTCGCATCCAATCCGGAAGTTCTGTCATCGAATCAACAAGGAGTCGCTTTCTAGGCTGAAGGCGGATTTCACCGGGTATGCGCATGACGGTTTCAACGAAATGTCGGTCGACAAACGGGACTCGCAATTCCAAACCGTGCGACATACTCATCACATCACTATCGCGCAGCAGCTGACCGCGCATGTATCGCGTGAACTCCTGCGCGCTGACGTTCTCTAAGACGGTCGCTCCATCAATGACAGCTCCAGGATGTACACCATTCATCGCGGGGCTGGTAACTCCATACTTCGCGCAAAGTATAGAGGCCTCAATAGACGTAAACAGACCACGAAAACAACGCCACGCGTTCCTGATGTCATTAGGTCCCGCGAGGCAATCCGCGACGCGGCGCACCTGCGAGCGAGCGCTTAAGTTGTGGATCGCGCCAAAGGCCGATCTCCCTACACCCCCAATAACCCCAGCCGCACGCCTCGCCCGTAACATCTGAGGAACGCGGCGAAAACTCGGATATCCTGAAAACAACTCGTCGCCACCAAGCCCAGAAAGAACCACTTTCGTCCCGTGATCGCGCGCAAGTCGCGACACACAATAGGTGTTAAAACCGTCTGCCGTTGGCTGGTCAATCGCGTTGAGAAACTCACCGAAGAGCGACTTCCCTTCTTCGGGAGTCATCAAGTGTTCGGTATGAACCGTGTTGAATTCTCGCGCGAGCCTTGCGGCGATAGGTCCCTCGTCGAAACCGTCTTCGTTGAAAGTAATGGAATAGCTTCGCAGTTCACCTTTTTCAACTTCGCGAGCCATTGCCAAGACCGACGTCGAATCAATGCCCCCACTTAGGAAGAGCCCTACCGGTACGTCGCTGACAAAGTGATGTTGAATCGAGTCCGCAAACGCAGAGTGGACGGCTTCCTTCGCAGACTCCAATGTCCATTGGTCGGTCGGATCGGCGGCAGGCAACTCCCAATAGGTTTGGATTTCGGCTTTGCCGTCACACCACGTCAGATACGTGCCCGCCTGTAACGAATCAACACTCGACAAAATCGTCCAGGGATCGGGGATATAGCCGTTGAGAAAGAACTGGTTTAAACCGGTGCTACTTAGCTCTGGCTCGACGCGACCGGAAGCGATGAGTGCACGGATCTCAGAGGCGAAGATGACCCCACCATTTGCCACTGAATAGTAGAGCGGCTTGATTCCAAGTGGATCGCGGGCGAGTGTTAGTCGCTGCTCAACAGTGTCCCAAACTGCGAGCGCAAACATACCGCGCAACTGTCCGAACGCGGCATTCCCGTCTCTGATGAATAGTTCCAGCAGAACTTCAGTGTCGCACTCGGTTGAGAACTTTACGCCATCATTCTCGAGTCCCCTACGAAGTTCGCGGAAATTGTAAATCTCGCCATTGAACGTAAGGAACCAACGCCCATCGCGCGACAGCATCGGCTGTTTGCCCGTGGGTCGGGGATCAATGATCGCCAACCTTGTATGACCCAGCGCGCAAGAGCCTGATTGGGGCACTTCTATTCCCGAACCGTCAGGGCCGCGGTGACGAAGGGCCTCTACCATCTTCTCTGTAACGGCGCGTAACCCATCGCTCGGTAGGTGCGAGTCCACGATGCCAGCAGTTCCGCACACGCTATTCGCAACCTCTCGAACAAATCGACGTGTTCATAATCCGCTGGCGCCGCATGGAGCGAACGGCAAGAATGTTTTCGTTGTTAGTCATTAAGGAGTTTTGTGCAAGTGATTCTGGGATTGTTTACAGATTTGAATCGGCATGGCGGAGTACAGCGCCTCGGGCGCCATATGGCTAACGAGTTGGCGAACTATGCAACGAGTGTAGGCTGTGAGTATCAGTTTCTTTCCCTCGGAGATGATGCTGGTATGCATGAGGTCAACGTCTGCGGACGCGATGTCACCGTTAGAGGATTCGGCGGGAACAAACTGTCATTCGTGATCGCGGCTCTCAAGCGCGCGCGCCGCGCAAAGATTGCTTGGTTCAACCATCCGTTTATCGCGCAGATTGCTCCCCTGCTGAAGGTCACGAACTCGAAACTCCGCATCGGTATTCATACACACGGCCTTGAGGTCTGGCATCCGATGACACGTCTACGACAATACGCACTTGGCAAGGCTAGTCTAGTGACCTGTACGAGCGACTACACAAAGTCCCAAGTGCTCGAATACCAGAAACACAAACCAAATCGAATCGAGACGCTGTACCCACCGCTTGATCCTGACTTTATCGACAACATTGATTCGGCAGTGCAGACGCGCCCGAAAAATGTTCCCGACGCTCCGTTCATCTTGTCGGTTTCCCGACTTGATCCCCGCGAATCGTACAAAGGAATCGATACCACAATCAGGGCGTTCGGAATCGCTCAACAGACAAACACGTCATCATTCAATTATGTTATTGTCGGGAAGGGTGATGATCGCGAACGCCTGGAACAGATTGCGAACGAACAGTGTACTCGTCCCGAGAGGGTGATATTCGCCGGTGGTGTCTCCGATGCAGAGCTGGCCTGGCTTTACAGTGAGTGTCTGATGTTCGTTTTGCCCAGCACGATGGAAGGCCTCGGAATTGTTTTCCTCGAGGCAATGGCGCGTAACAAACCAGTCATCGGTGGTAACGCCGGTGGAACTCCTGAGGTCATCGCTTCGGGCTCCAATGGATACCTGGTCGACGAAAACGATGAACAGCAGCTGGCTCAATTCATTACCGGCTTGATTGCCTCCGAAGAATTGCGCAGCACTTTCGGCGCGAATTCACGGACTATAGTTGAAGAGAAATTCCTCTACTCGAGGTTCGCAGAACACTTCAACCGACTACTTTCCGAAATGGACATTTAGCGCCTAATTGCTAGACGGATTCCGTTCGACTAGATAGGGACCGATCGCGATTGCATCCATGTGAGTGCGCAAGAAACAGCTTAGTGCTTCTTTCGGCGTGCAGACAATTGGCTCGTTTTCATTCAGCGATGTATTCAACACGAGCGGTACGCCTGTTCGCTTTTCGAAGGTCTTAATGAGCTTATAGTAAAGCGGATTCTGCTCGCTCGTGACCGACTGCAACCGACCTGTGCCATCCACGTGCGTAACAGCCGGTATCTTGCTGTGCATCTCCGGGCGAATCTTCAACACTTTCTCCATGAAGGGTACATCGGTATCGAGTTCAAAGTATTCGCCTACTCGCTCGCGCAGAATACTCGGCGCGAAAGGTCGGAACTTCTCTCGGAACTTGATCTTCAAGTTAATAATGTCGCGCATGTCCTCTCGTCGCGGATCAGCAATCAGCGAGCGATTTCCCAAAGCCCGCGCGCCGAACTCCATACGTCCCTGATACCAACCAACGACCTTGCCCTCGCACATTAAATCAACAACGCGCTCCAAGAGGGGTTCCGTATCGAGCCGAGTATAATGGACATCCTCATTTTCGACAGCTTCCTTGCAGTCCGACTCGGGATACTCCGGCCCCCAACATGATGTAATCAGTTGAAAGCCGCGGGGCTTATCAAGAGTCTGATGCCAGAGATCGAACGCTGAACCGAAACATGTGCCGTTGTCTGCCGCACCAGCGGGAACGTATATGTTTGTAAATGGAGTTTCCGCGTACAGCTTCCCGTTTGCAACGGAGTTCATCGCACAACCGCCGGAGAGGCACAGGTTTTCAACTGGGTGCTTGTCATACAACTTCCGGCACAGATGGAAGATGATTTCTTCAGTGACAAGTTGAAGCGATGACGCGATGTTTTCGTGGTGTCTTGTGATTTCGTCCTTTGAAGCGCGTGCAGGGCCGAGCAGCTTCTCAAGCTCGGGACTGTGGAAGGATTCAACAATTGGTGCGCCTTTGTCCCAACTCATCGCGATACCCTGTTTTTGATGAGTGAAGTAATCCAGGTTCAACTCAAACCCATCACCCTTTGGGTATACGATCTTGCGAATCTTTTCCGCGTACTCCGGTTCGCCGTAGGCAGCAAGACCCATCACCTTGTACTCATCTCCATAATTGGGAAAACCAAGGTAGAGCGTCATCGCATTGTAGAGAAAGCCGAGCGAATGAGGGTAGTGTATCCGCGAGTCGACCTTGTACTTATTGCCTGCCCCGAAGCCACTCATGGTGCTGACGAAATCACCCATTCCATCGATACTCAGAATTGCTGCTTCCTCATACGGTGAGAGGAAGAACGTGCTGGCGAAATGCGATGAGTGATGCTCGACGTTGTGCACCTCGGCCTTGAACTCATCGGGGCTGACTCCAAAGGTTTCGGCGAGATTCTCCTTAAGAGTCGATGACTTGCTCTGTCGCTTCAGTCGGTCGAGGATTGAACCGATTTCAGGCCGGTTGAACAGCGAGAACTTCAGTTTCTGGCCGATGTTCGCGCGGGGATTGAAGGAAAGTGTTACGTGATCCAAATCGCGCAATTCAATCCCGCCCTCGCGAAGGCAGTAGCGAATCGACTCTGCCGGAAAACCGGCCCAGTGTTTGACGCGAAGGAAGCGCTCTTCCTCTACTGCTGCGACGAGCTTGCCATCTTGAATAAGCGCCGCGGACGCATCGCCATGGTAGGCATTGATACCTAGAATATTCATTCACATGTTCCTAATCGGGGATCTTAGTCAGTTGAATTGGACTGCGCATTCTGGCGCATTTCGTATATCTTGGCATCTACAAGGAACCTGAACCAGAAGCCCTGTAGAAAGTGGAAAATCAGTCCGCGAGTTCCATCGAGGAATCCGAGTCTGACAACATATCTATAAACAAAGTACATGAGCGGGCGGAGAAACAGCGGGAAGCGCTGGTAGAACCCTTCGCGTAGCCAGCGCCGTTTACTAATCGGGCCGGCACCGGAGAACTTGCCCTCGATCTTATCGCCTGGGTTTGAGAGGTCGTAGATCTCTCGCGCCTCCAGAGTCGCCCAGACATTGTGTCGATCCGTCCAGCTAGTGATTGAATCGGTTAAGATGTCGACATAGTCGTTCTTGGTGACTGCACAATTGCCTTCGACAATAAAGTGCTGATCGTACAAGCGGTCCTCGCAGCGCACTGTCCCACGTCTGGCCAGGCGCAAATGGTGGGAAGGATAGTGCCCTCCGAATCGAATCCATTTGCCGAGGAAATAGGTCCGCTTACGCAACATGTACCCATTGAACTCAGTCGGGTCGTTCTCCACGATTGATGTGATTTCCCTGACCATCTCCGGCAGAAGTCGCTCATCGGCATCGAGGCTCAAGACCCATTCGGCCTTAAAGTCCAAGTTATTGAACGCCCAGTTTCGTTGCACCGCGTAATTGACCCAAGGGTTTTCAGCGATGATGCATCCCCCCGCGCGCGCTAGTTCCAGCGTTGCATCAGTACTTCCTGAATCGACGACAAAAACTTCACACGCCAAACCATTCAAACTCGCAAGGCAATCGGGGAGATTCGCCTCTTCGTCCTTGGTAAGAATCACAACGCTCACTTTGGGGTTCTCTGAATCAAAAGCCATCAAACTTGTACGCCCGATGTGGATCTGCTACCCACCAATTGGGAATAGTAACTGTACCATTTGCTGGCGATTGCGGCCCATGTGAATCTCTTCTGAATGAGATGTTTCCCTTCCTTCTCGGCGTTCTCGCTGTACTTGGAGTTGGTGAGTATTCGTTCGAGACCATCGCGAATAGAATCGACAGTGCAACCAACAACGACCCCCATGTCCTCACTTGTTACCACATCATGCAAGGCGACTTGATCGGAGACAAGTACGGGTGTCCCCGCGCCAATGGCCTCCAGCACTACATTCCCGAAATTCTCCTGATAGCTGCTGAGTGCAAGTAAGCGAGCATTCGAAAGCAACTCGGCTTTCAGTTCGCCATCCACTGAGCCGGTGACAATGACGCGGTTGCCAATTCCTAGCTCGGAAATGAGTGATTGAACTGTTTCCAAGTAGCCGGTGCGGTCAGGTCCTGCAAGAACGAGCGGCAGACCGGCGTACTTCTCGTCTGCGACTGCTCGCAACAGCAAGTCTAGCCCCTTCTTATGATGCATCCGCCCGAGGAATAGTATATAGTCTTGGCCCTTCAAAATCGGAAACTGTTCATCCAGAAGAAGTCTTCCCGGCTCCTCGACGAGAGGTGAATCATCGAGCCCGTTTGGTTCGATGATGACTCGACCTCTGTATCCCAATTGAGAAGCGACCTTCGATTCCATCTCAGTCGTGAAATGCATCGCTGTGCAAGACTTGATATCGCGCAGAATGCGAAACTTCATGAGGACTTTTTTCGGGAGAGATGACTGGCTGAGGCTCCATGGGTCTAGCATTCCGCAAGGGCGCATGACGACAGGTGTTCCAACCCGTGACGCGTTCGATATGGCAGTATGATGAATGGATTCCCATACCCCATGGGTATGAACGACATCGGCGGATACGAGGGAAGAATTTACCTGCGATGCGATCCCGGGGTGGTACTTGATTGTTTTGTCCCAAACAGGTCCAATGATTTCGACGGGAATGCCGATTTCCTCCAACTCATTTACTAGACTATTGTCATCGCCCTTCCGGAAAGTGGTAACGACTGATACTTCCATTCCGATCTCTTTCTGCGCACGGACCAAGCCGCTGAGGGCAAAGACAG
>JAUIJJ010000223.1 GCA_030431385.1 bacterium
ACACTCTTGAATATCGAGAACACGAATCTCAATCGAGCCACGGCGAAACCGAGCAATCGCACCCCGGCTATTCAAAAACTCATCCCTAAGAATCTCGTCAGGATCGTGTGGAGCAATGTCGCGGTAACTCTTCTGGAAGATTTCCCGGTCGTAATCCGCCTGTGTAAACACCGCTTCCGGAATCACCTTACCGGTAATCGACGGAATGCGCTTCGAATTGAATCGATAAACTTCGAGGCGGTTATCAACATACCCAGTAGCCGAAGCGTCCATGATCGGTGAACTCGCCGCAATGGCCGGCAAAATTGGTAGTATCAAGCGAATCGCCGCATGAAGCCGCCCAAACTCCTCATCCCCACTAAATGGTAAATTCAGGTGGACGCTCTGAAGATTCGACCAACCGTGGCCCTGACATCCGAAGATACGATTGTACGCCTCATAAACCGGGCTATACTCATGTGGCCACAGCCGCGTCTCCCGGTGAGGATCCATCCATGGGTGCATACCTGTCGGCATCAATCGCCCGCCCAACGGTTCCAGAATAGAGTTGATGCGAGCAACGTCAGTTTGGAACGCATCTGCCAGCTCAGCCAAACTCCGCGCAGGGCCGTTCGTCTTCAACTCGATGACGTGTAGCACCAACTCATTCGACCACGCCAATTGATCGAATTCGACTTCGGAAGTAATCTCACCGGCGATTGCTTCCAATACCTTGTCAGTCACCGGGAGCACATCGAGGGTCTCACGACTAACGATCATATATTCAAGTTCGACGCCGTACCCATCAAACAAATGCAACGTCTGCCGACTACTCATGTGTAGGGAGTTCCTTCTCACGGAGAATTCGCTGGAGGAAGATCTCCATGATCGTGTTGTAGAGTTCGTCCTTAACGACCCCGTCCTCGTATCCTGCATCGATGCTGGGATTGTCGTTCACTTCGATAATGTAGACCTTGCTACCTACTTGTTTCAAGTCTACTCCGTAGAGCCCATCACCAATGAGATTCGCCGCTTTGAGCGCCGTTTGGATAACTTTCTGCGGAACCTCCTCGACTGGAACAGCTTCTACTTTTCCATAGTTTGTCTTACCCTTCGCATCGGTCGCCGCGATCTTCCATTCTTTCCGTGCCATGAAGTAGCGACACGCATACAGCACCTTTCGATCGATGATACCAATTCGCCAGTCGAAATCAGTAGGTATAAACTCCTGTGCAATGATCAGGTCGGATTTATCCAACAACCGATCCGCCCCCTCATCGAATTCGGCCTCGCACTTCGCTTTGAAGACACCTTGCGAAAAGGAGCTATCCGGCTGTTTCAAGATACACGGCCAGGTCAGATTCGGTTTAACAGCGTCGATGTTCTGACGGTGGATAATATGTGTCTCCGGAATCGGTATTCGGTGACGTTGCATCAACTCGGCGAGGAATACCTTGTTGGTGCACCGCAGGATCGACTCGGGATCGTCCAACACCACCAACCCCTGACCCTGCGCCCGCTCTGCAAATCGGTAGGTGTGATGCAATACATTCGTCGTTTCGCGAATGAATAGAGCATCGAACTCTGCCAGCCTCCCGTAGTCTTCCCGTGTGATGAACTCCACGTAAAACCCGAGCCGCTCACCAGCCTTTTTGAACTTGGCAAGCGCCTTCGAATCCGATGGTGCGTGGTCCTCTTCTTCATCAGAGAGAATCGCGAGATCGAATCGTTCCGTAGCGTGTCTTGGCTGCGGCTGACGCGGCCGGTTAAAGTAAAACTCCGCGAACTCCTGGAGCTGAGCAACATGACTTTCAGGAATATCACTCGCGGAAATGGGCCGTATTCCTGTTAGCTCCCAAATCCCGCTTTTGCGCTGAAACTGAGCACGCATCAGTAATGCCGAGAACTCATTAAACAGCGCCCACGCCAGCTTGTCATAGCGCTTCGCCAAGTTACGTCCGAAGTACACACTGAGCACAAACTCGTCCGATTGAATCTGCGAGAGGCTCTTCTGAATCAACTCATGCAGCTCTTCCGAAGCCAGCCGAACGAGCGCCTGCGACTTCATCTGTTGAATTGAGGACACCGAGGGAATCGGGCGGTGTCCCCGCGCCGCAGCCAGCAACGATACATAATACCCAACGCTTTGATATCGATATGATCTGTTAATGTTAAACACGCGCACTCGCCGCAGCGTTCCGTACTTTGGGTCAGTAAGGTAGCTGCGTGCTGCCACGATCTCCACACCGGGAATCTCCAGCGCCCAATCTTTCGGGTTATTGACAACGAAAAGGTTTTCCATCTGCGACGCTCTACCTGTGCGTGAGAGGTTCGATGATCAGAATGTTGGCATCATAGGTTACAATGCCGAGAAGGATCGCGTTGATCACGCGTTCGATGGGAACACTATAGTGTTGGTGGCGGCCATACGCCGGATTCGGAAACAGGGGATCGGATACGGTGACTTCGCGCGTCTTCGAATTGTATCCTGATAGAATCACGAAGTGTCCCGTCGGTTCGCCGCGAACATCATCGTCGTCCATCTTGGGACCGAATTCTCGCATCGCCTTGTAGAGGTACGTTGAGCTGAGGCCGGTCAGGATCGGAACCGACTTCTTCAGGTACCGCCTCACCAGTGCCGCCGACAGGTCCTCTTGCCGCAACCTGCCGCCGAGTTCGAGAAAGTCTAGATACCCTTTCGTCGCGAGCCGCAGCTTCCGGTCGTCTTTGGCAGACGCCTGTACTGCAAGCTTCTCCGCGACGCCCTCCTTGGCTCGCCCGCCCTCGAACCAGGTCGGATCGAACACATGTAGATTGTACGTGATAATCGTCGCGCGATATCCCCGGCGCAGCGCGTGGTTTGCCAGAAACACGTCCAGCGTACCACCCTCTCGAAGCATCGTCGCTTCATCGATGATCTGATTCAATTCGATCTGGTCGTCGTAGAAATTGTAGATCGCGTGAAGGCAGGTGGGGCCGCACGTTTCGTCGTTCGGCTGTGCCTCGATTTCCAGCGAAAGCTGGTTGTCGGTAATCTCTTCCATGCGCCCGCCTCCGATCTCAGAAACCCTCGTCTGAAATAGGGGCCAAAGTAAAGTGCGGTATCGCTTGATTGGTGACGGAAACCCCGCGCAATCCACGACGCCAAGGTGATCAAGCGGCCAAGAATTCTCCGCCGTCAATGGCCGTTTTCAATTGGCGAGTGGAAATCTGAAGGGCCGGTTTCCGGCGGGCAACCGGGCACAGAAAAACGCCCCGCACTGCTGTGCGGGGCGCGAACTTTCCTGCTGTAAACTCGTGGTGCGGCTTAGCTCTTCTTCTTGAAGTTCGCAAAGCGCTTGTTGAAGCGATCAACACGACCGGCGCTATCCACGAGGCCACTCTTGCCTGTGTAGAACGGGTGGTTATCGCTGCAGATTTCAATCGCGACTGACGGGACAGACTGTCCCTGGTAGTCGTGGCTGTCCTCGGAGTTGATCTTCGTTGAACGCGTCAGGATCTCCGTACCGGTGCCGGGGCAGCGGTAGAGGACGTAGCCGTATTCGGGGTGGATGTCTTTCTTCATTGGTGCTTCTCCAAAATCTGTGCTGGTTTACTTTGTTTTTGAATTACTTACCAGAGTCCGGCTTCCGCCAGACTTCGGCGCCGTGCTTCTCAAGCACCGCAGCGTGTTCCTCGGCGTCCAACTCCGTCGCTTCCTCGATCAGCATGATCGGAATGCCATCATCAATGCGATACGCGCGGCGCGTTTCCGGGTCCGTGCTTACAAGACGCTCGCCGTCGAGCACTACGGGAGCCTTGCTCAGCGGGCACGCGAGAATCTCAAGCAGCATGTTGTCGATCATCGCGCGCACCCTTCCGTCCGAAGAGGGAAATCCTCTCGGAACGACGGGAGAGGATAGGCAGGCGGACGCCCAATGCAAGGGGAAAATCCGCCGAATTCGTGTAGTCGCTCGTCTCGGCGCCGCGCCACCGCCCGAGCGCACCCCTCACTCATTCCGCTCCTGAACCACGCCGAGCCTGCCAAGAGCCGATTTGAGCTGCTTACGAAGCTCGTGGTAGTCCGTCGCCCCCGCGTTGTGTCGCGCGATGGCGATGATGTCGAAGCCACCGTGGAGCCTCGGCTGGGCCAGGCGAAACGCCTCGCGGAGTCTCCGCTTGATCAGGTTTCGGGTATGAGCCTTCCCGACGCGGCGCGAAACAGTGAGGCCGAGGCGGGTGGGTCCGGTGTCCGGGCGGGGGTGGCAGTAGACGACAAGAGAGGGGCGAACTTGTTTTCGCCCCTCTCTTAAGACTCGTTCAAAGTCACGTTTTTGTAGCAGCCTGCGATCCGCCGAAAACCGTGTATCGGTCACTGCGGGCGTTGGCCGTTCGTTCACTAGCGCGGCTCTGATGAAACTGTCAGGCGCCAGCGACCCTTCTTGCGGCGGCGCGCAAGTACCTTGCGGCCGTTGGTCGTGCTCATGCGCTCGCGAAACCCGTGCTTCTTGCGGCGCTTGCGTACGTTTGGCTGAAATGTCCTCTTCATTGTTCCTTACCTTCCAGTGTGACAGACCGGGCAGGGAAGCGAAAACCCCTCCCCGCGTCAAGCCCAATTCGGGCATCGTTGATTTCTTGGTAGTGACGGCTTACGCCGGTTTGTGAGGGTCGCCCTCTGTGTGACGCTCGACTACGGGCTTCACCCTCCGCGTCTCCTCGCCATCAGAGCTGACCGCTTCGATGGGGAACTGTATCTCCGAATCCGGCAACACCATCCGGAAACGGAAAGTGCCATCGGGCGTGAGCTGAATCTCCCGGCCCATGAAGGAAACCTTCGCATCCGGCTCGGTCGCCCCATAGACAATCACGTCGACCCCGACTTCAAGCCAAAATCCACGCTGCTTGTCCACTTTTCGATGCGTCACGCTCTCCTGCTGGTCAACCATGTAGCTGCTCGATCCACCGACCATCGACGAGCTACTCAGGACCCAGCTCGAAGGCACAGCGCTCGACAAGCCGTACATCGCGCCGCTTGAGAGGCCACCGAACAGCGACGAGCTAGTCAGCCCCGCGCTCGAAAAAGGCCCCTCGGAGAGATTGTTAAACACACGCTGCTGAAGGCTCTTCAGGAATTCATCACTCCCGAGCCGCTCGCGAATCTGCAACCCGCCGGAAAGCTCGACGATCTGGCCGAAGATCTCGTCGTTGATCTCCGCGAACTCCGCACCCGTTTCATCAGCGATCTGACGCCGCGGAATGCCAACCGAGTTCGAAAGTGCGATCGTCACGAACTCCCCGTCCTCAATTGTGCCCAGCTCGATCCGGTACCAATCGGCGGCCATCGGCACACGAACATACCATGAGGAGGTGTAGTCGTTCACCGGAACGTCGAAGTACTCCTCGGAGACCTCCTGTTCGGCATCGGTGAGCGCAAAAACGCGCAGGCAGAGCAACCGCTCGTGGGAACCGCGCGTGAGACCGCGAGCCTCGCGCAAGTCGTTGCTGATCTCCCAGTACACAAAAATCCACTCGGGGTCACGGATCATCGCCACGACCTTCGTATCATCATACTCCAGCGGCAACTCGCGCTCGTCGTCCTCGATCTCCCTGAAGGCAACCGGAGAGAAGTGCCGCGTCGGCCCCGCCGAGACGTTGGCCGGGCTCAGACTCGGATTCAGCGGAGCGAGTTTCTGCGCCGCCTTCTTGGCAACAGTCCTCTTCTTTGACGTCGCCGCAGGCTTCCGGCCACTTGTCTTCTTTGCAGGGGTTGCCTTCTTCGGGGCGGCGGCCTTCTTGGCAGGAGCCTTCGCCGCCGTCGCCTTTTTCTTGGCAGAGGACGCCGCCTTGGCCGGTGCGGCTGGCTTCGCAGCAGCCTTCTTCGCCGGCGCCTTCGATGCTGATGCTTTGGTCGCGGCGGACTTCGAAGCTTTCGCCTTCGCGGCGGGCTTCTTGGCCTTCGAGGCAGGCGCAGCTTTCTTGGTCACGGCCGACTTCGCGGACGCAGCTTTGCCCGTCGTCTTCTTGACCGGAGATGCGGCGGCTTTTTTCTTGGCCGGTGCCGAAGAAGCCTTCTTCGCAGGCTTCTTTGATTCTCCCGAATCGACCGGTGCTTTCTTCTTCTTTGCCATGTAACTGTTCCCCTGCTCGCAGGCGCGCCGGTGGATGGCCGGGCTCACCAGAATTGCTGTCGAGTCAATGGTCTCCCAACCGGAAACTCGACCCATTGCCTCTAGGCAGAGATGGTTGGCCGAGGCTCCCTCCATCGCCACCAAATTGTGTACGTTCTCAGGAACCCAAACCGCTGAAAAGCCGCGCCCGTGGCTGATACAATCGATTTATCAGGCAGGTAAAAGGCTTATTCCCGAACCGACAGAAATTCGCAGGGAAATGCTGCGATTCGGAGATCGACGCCTAAAAAATAGAGCGTAGACGCCGCGCCGCACCGCGAAAAAACAGGAACCCTGCTACGACCATGAAGAACCGATTCATACCGAGGGCGTTGGGGTCCGGCGGGCGGACCGGACTGAGAAATGGATTGAGAGGATGACTGCTCGTCCGCAGCGAAACCCAAAGCCCAATGACTGCCGCAGCCCCGATCAAGCCTCCCGCCCACGTCTGCGGGAGGAACGTCTCGATGTAGACCATCAGCGTCAGGATCAGCCAGCTATTCACGAGTAGAAACACGAGCGCACCACCGGCGCTGAAGTCCGCGCCGAAAAACGCCGAAGCGAAAATCACCGTCGGCACCATCAGCACCCCCAGCAAAACCATGACCGTGCCGATTCGCAGGCGCAGCAATCCACGCTCGGAGCCGGTCGCC
>JAUIJJ010000224.1 GCA_030431385.1 bacterium
AACCTCAGTTTGGAATACTTTGACAAGCGAGTAGACGACCGTCGCGAGAGCGCGGAAAAACTCCGCGCCAGGCTCAACGACCTCGGCGTTCGCACCGTCGGGCCACCGGCTGACTACATCGAGAATGGCTACCTCAACGTCACCCTCCACGACCCCGAAGCCCGCCCGCGCATCGAAGCCGTTCTCAAGGAGCTGGGAATCGGCTACGGGAACGTCTATCCTGGAGCCATGAGCCGCCAGCCCGCATCGGAAAAATACCTAGCCGGGAAAGTCGGCGGCGAGCAGGCCGACCTACTAAGCAAAAGCGTCCTCAACCTTCCCCTCTTCGCATGGATGAAACCCGAAGAAATCGAAGAAGTCTGCAACGCCATGAGCCGAGCGCTGGAAACGGCCGGAGTATAGCCGACTCGACTCGCCCAAGTAGCGGAACCGGCCACGTCGGAACTCGATGTGGAAACCCAAAGTAAAGTGCGCAGCACTTTGATATCATAGCCTGCGGTTGCCGAGCACAGCGAGGCTACCGTAGGTCGCGAATTGGTTGAAGTTAGAACCGCGTCAGCGGTTTGGCCACGATGCGGATAGCCTGTCGAACCGCGAGTGCGGTTCCTCTCGTGCAACGAACGCGTCCTATGGTAGTCTCCTTTCAGTCGGCAACCATAGGCTATGTTGTCCAAGCGCGATACGCTTGCCAGATGTATGAAACACAATCAACCAACCAAGTCGGCAAGCAATCAGAAGGGAATACCGGTAGTCGCCAATCGAGCACGTGAACCTATCAGGAACATGATTAAGTTGCACTCGGCTTCAGCCGAGTGACCAATCCGCGTAGACTGACAGGGAGCGCGCTTCAGCGTGCTTTCCCGATAAGAAACATGCCGCGTGTCCAAGCCTACCCACTACCCTCGCGCTCTGCTCTCGCGCTTCTGATTCGTCGGCTTCGCGTGTACCACCCTTGCACCAACACCGCCACGAGCAGAAACAACCCACCGAAAATCAGCTGCGAGGAATTCCCCTTCGCCGCGCCGCTGCCGAACATCGCAAAGATTACCGTCAGCGGAATGAACCCGATCACGTTCGCTGCCGTGTACGCGCGGAAATCGACCTTCAGGCAGCCGCAAAGCAAACTCGTTAGGGTCGCGTTCGACGCTGGAAAGAGCCTCAGGTAGAGCACCCAGAAAAAAGCGCTCTCTCGGAAGCGATCGCTCCATCGCCCCAGCCGCTTTTCAAATCGTCGCCGGACCATGCTCCGAAGCAACGACCTCCCCATCAAGTAAGTAATCGCCGCACCAAGCATCGACGTCACCATCGCGAGTGTGAATCCGATAGCGGCACCATAAACCGAACCCGCCGCCGCGCTCACCCAGATCCTCGGAAGACCAAGCGCAATCAAAAGCGAACCGGCGAACAGGAAGACAAAATAGCTCTTAAACTGCGCAGCGATGTTGTCGTCTGGGTGGAGTGCCTCGCGGGCGGACCCGATGTCCAACACGTGCGTTCGGATGAAGTCGCTCTTAAGCACCAGTGCCGTTGTCGCGAAAATTCCCACGATGAACAACACCCTGCTAATGTCTTTCAGCAGAAAGTACCGTTTCCTTCGACGGATCCGCTCTTCTCGAGATTCTCGTGTGCGCCGTTTGTGACGGTTCACCCGCCGGATGCGTGTGATTCGCGAGGGTCGGTCCTGAGAATCCGCCGCCACCTCATTCGTCTCCAGAAACTTCGTAGCGCAGTGCCCGCCGCTTCAGCCACCAAACCCCAAACAAATCCGCGATCCCGACCCACAGCCGGCTGTTAATGCCGCCGCCGTACTTGCTCTTCCCCTTTGCCCGGGGCCGATGATTGACCGGCCCCTCCGCAACCGTGAAGCCCTGAATCTGGAAGAGCGCCGGCAGGAATCTGTGCGCATTGCGGAAGTAGTTGATCCGAAGCACGCCCTCTCGTTTGAACACTCGCAGCGAGCACCCCACATCGGTGATATTGTCGCCGAGAATTGTCCCCCGAACGCTATTCGCGATCTTGCTCGACGCCCGCCGAACGAAGTTGTCAGCCCGCCGAGCGCGCACCCCGCACATCATATCGACGCCACGCGCCTTCATTTCCTTCATGAGGAGAAGGATGTCCTCTGGGTCGTTCTGGCCGTCGCCGTCAAGCGTCGCGATGAACTCGCCTCTCGCCGCGTGGAAGCCTGCCTGCAGCGCTGCCGACTGACCGCTGTTCGGCGTGAGGTGAATCGCCCGAAAGTTCTCGTGGTCGGCGGATAGATCGTCCGCGACCTGACCTGTGCCATCCCGTGAGCCGTCGTTAACCATCACCAACTCCCAGCCCCCCTCGACCTTGTCGGCGAGCGCAACTGCCACTTCCTTGCACACATCTTCGATGTTCTCCTCTTCATTATAGAAGGGAATCACAATCGAGAGGGCAGGCAGCGCGGGCTGTGGTGGTTCGTTCATGACAAGATTACTTGTGACGGGCGAGTAGTCCGAGTTTCGCATTTCCGTAGCGTTGTTTCCCGCTCGGGAGGCAACAGCTACAAGGACTTTTCGGAGAGAAGGCTGATTGGCTGGGCCGCCATGATCGGCAGCGCAAAGAGCCAGGCGGGAATGAGAGCGAGCACCGCCGCCGAGATCATGATCGCCGCGTAGACCTCTAAGCCCAACGCGAACGGATTGGCAGAGATGATCGTTAGCTGCTCAAGCCAACTCCCGAAAGTGTTGGTGAGCGCCACGCTGACCCCGAGGCTAAGCAGGCACGCCGCAATCCCCGCAGGTATCGCAGCCGTCAGCGCGTGTCCCGTCGCCAGGACAAACACCCCGAAGCGCCCCAGACCCGTCGCGCGGTGCAGCCCCCACGCCGGGCGACGTTCCCTCACCGAGGCCGCCGTTGTCGTGAAGATACCGATCCCTGCTAGCGCCAGAACAACGCTCAACGCACTCGCAAGAATCGCCTCGAGCGTGAGCACAATCTGGAGGTAACGCGCCAGCTTCTCGCGCTGCGCCTCGAAGCCAATCTTCAGTTCAGTCGCCTTCGCCTCCACCGCCTCAGCGCCTTCCGGCGAAGCCAGATCCACATGCAGCGTCGAATAGGCGACGGGCTTATGTGGCTGGTACTTCTTGTTGTACTCGATCAGCGTCTCGATGGGGATCGTCAGACCAAAGAGCGTTGGATTGTCCGTCAGCCCCGCGATACGTGCGCTTCGCATTTCCGGTTCAACCGAAGATGCCGCGAGGTCCAACGTCGACTCCCCGAACAGCAGGTCAAAGGAAACCCCCTTCACCGCGTTAGGACTCAGCTTCGGCAGGTTCGCACTCTCCGCAAAGCCCAGATTGTACGCGTCGACAAAGTATTCCGACACGATCACCGGGATCGGGTTTCCATCGTGGGGCGGCCAGACAAACTGCGAGCCAATGGAGTCCTCCACCAGCATCTTGTCCACGCCCAAAAGAATCACATCGGTCGAAAATCCGACGTTGAAAGTCTCGATGTCGAAGTTCGCTGAAACCGGAAAATTAGCCGAGAGCTGCCGGTGAACCATCGCCACCTCGGGCATCGCCGCGATTTGGTCGGTGACGTCCTGACTGATCTTCGGCCCTTCCATCTGGAAGAACATCATCGTGCTCGTCGTCGGCCGCAGGATCACCCGTCGCTCAGGAAACATCTCCCGCAGCCGCGGGCGGACTTCCTCTCGGAGGAACATAAACGAGGAGAAAACCAACCCGAAAATCGCCGCGCTCAGCGTGATCGAAAACACCAAAATCCCGAGCCGCGTCTTCTGCGAAAAGACGTCGCGCCGGACCAGCCAAAACCATGATCCACCGCGCAAGCTAGCCCCTCACATCCGCGCGCGCCCACGTCTGCGCGCTTTCCAAAGTGTTCCGGAGCAGCATCGCTATCGTCATCGGACCGACGCCTCCCGGCACAGGCGTGATCGCTCCAGCAACCTGCCTCGCGGAATCAAAATCCACGTCCCCCACGAGCCGATAACCCTTCTCGGCCTCCGCGTCGTCCACTCGATTGATCCCGACATCGATCACCGTCGCCCCCGGCTTGATCATGTCGCCAGTGACGAATCCTGCCCGGCCAATCGCCGCTATCAAGATATCCGCCTGTCGTGTCAGCTCCGAGAGATCAGCCGTCCGGCTATGGCAAACCGTCACTGTCGCATCGCCGCCCTCGCCCCGCCCCATCAGCAACTGCGCCATGGGAAGCCCCACGATATTGCTGCGCCCGATGACGACGGCCCGCGCGCCCTGCGTCTGAATCCCGGAGCGAATCAACAGCTCCCGCACCCCCAGCGGCGTGCATGGAACAAAGCACTCCATCCCCCCCGCCAGCCGCCCGACGTTGAGCGGGTGAAAGCCGTCCACGTCCTTCGCCGGAGAGATCGCCTCGACAATGCTCTGCTCGTTGATGTGTTTCGGGAGCGGCAGTTGAACCAAAATTCCGTGAATTCGCAGGTCGCAGTTCAGGCGATCAATCACACCGAGAAGTTCCTGCTGGGTCGTCGTGGGCAACAGAGTCTCTTGAACGGAGTAAATCCCCGCCTCCTCACACGCCCGCCCCTTGCTCCGCACATAGGCCGCAGACGCGGGATCATCGCCGACGAGCACCACCGCCAAACCCGGCGGCCGGTGACCCTTCGCCACCAACGCAGCAACAGAATCCGCCACCTCGCCGCGAATCGCTCGTGCGATCGACTTTCCATCAATGATCTGTGCTTCATCCGCCATCAAACATCCCACCCATCACGCTATTTGAGACTTGATTCCCACGCGATTCCGCCCAGCCGCAACGGGAGTTTGGAATGCCCGTCGACGCCTACTCCCGCAAAGCCCCGCCCCAACAGCCATTGACATCATCTGACCCGTCTGGCCTTCTACTGTGAGATGCTGAGCAGCGTTGGGTTGATCGACGGCGACCTCGTCGCTTCGACCGTGGTGTATCACGTGCCAACGGCCCTAAGTCTCGTGATTGCTTGGCTCTGAAGTCTCTCGACAAGGGCTGATCGAACGCCCGACACCCCACATACTTAGAGAGTTTCCATGATATCTGTCTTCCAAGAATCCAAACGCTATCTGCATAAGGTGCTTTCCGCTTCAACGGTTGCAGTTTGCAGCTTTGCGGCCCTTACAGGACTCGCGCCCGCCGCCGATACGGCGGAAATCTGTCAGGCCCAGTTCCCCCCCGGGACCTCACAGGAGTTGAAAGAGCAGTTCGCTCCAGTCAGCCACATCATCGACTTCTTCTCCTTTGAAAATCTTCAGCCCGTCCACCGCGAGATGCTCGTCAACATCGAGAGCAGGTACGAAGGTAAAGGCGACGGCCCGGCAGTTTGTTTCACGCCCGGCTACTCAACAGATGCCATCGCGGCCTTCGAACGAGCCGTCTGGGGGTCACAACGTTTCCGCCCCACTTCACGCTGGACCAATACAGCCACCGACGGCTCCGTGAGTCAGGGCGAGCCGCTGACCATCACATACAGCTTCGTTGCCGACGGCGTGAGCATCCCCGGCTTCAATGGCGAGCCGACTTCTAATAGTAACCTCGACGCGTTCATGACCGGGCTTCCCGGCAATCCCTTCCCGACAACACAGGATTGGCAGAACAAAATCTCCCAAGCTATCGAACAATGGGAAGCCTTCTCTGGAGTCGATTTCGTCCTCGAACCCAACGACGACGGCGCGCCATTTGGAACAACAAGTGGGCAAGTAGGCGTCCGCGGCGACATGCGAATTGGCGGCCACTTCATCGACGGAGAGTCCGGGTCAAACGTTCTCGCCTACAACTTCTTCCCCAACAACGGCGACATGGTGATCGATACCGGAAACCCCAGCTTCTATAGCAACAGCGCTGGCGATTTCCTCGGACTTCGCAACGTCATCACCCACGAAAACGGTCACGGCCTCGGATTCTCCCACGTCTGCCCGGTCGAGCAGACAAAGCTCATGGAGCCCTTCGTTTCCGGCGCTTTCGACGGGCCGCAATTGGATGATATCCTCGCCGTTCAGCGAAACTACGGCGACCCCTACGAAGAAAACGATACCTTCGCCGAAGCATACCCCCTAGGACCCGTCGGTGGTTCCACAGTCTCCCTCAGCGGTGCTAGCACCGATGACAACTCAGACATCGACTTCTACTCGTTTAGCGTCTCGGAGTCCGGAACAATTGCCGTCTCCCTCGATCCATTCGGAGATACCTATCTGGAAGGCGTCCAAAACGCCAATGGCACCTGCACGGCAGGGACAAACCTCAATACCACCGCCATCTCAGACCTCCGGCTCCAACTCATAGATCAGGACGGCTCTACACTACTCGATTCCGCCGATGCCACCGGGCCAGGGTCCGGTGAGTCCCTTCCAGCAGTTATCCTTCCATCCGCAGGAACCTACTTTGTACGAGTCAACGCGGATAGTACGAACAATGTTCAGGCGTACACGCTCGAGCTGGACTTCACCCCGGCAGGCGGGTTCGATGAGGTCGAACTGGCTGTCACAAAGACAGATGGCCTCACAACTATCGATCCCGGCGATCCGATCACCTACTCGATCGCAGTCTCCAACGCCGGTCCAGATGGCGCGTCTGGCGCGGTCCTCACGGATACACTCCCGTCGCAGCTCGAAAACATGACCTGGACAGCCTCCTACGCTGGAGGCGCGTCAGGCCCCGCTAGCGGCTCAGGCGACCTCAACGAAACCTTTTCCGCTCTCCCACCCGGGGGGTCAGCAACCTTCACGGTTTCTGGCAATGTGAAGTCCGATGCTGGTGCAGGGTTC
>JAUIJJ010000225.1 GCA_030431385.1 bacterium
GCGAGATTGTACAGCGACGACAAAGGCACGGCGCAGAAGGCCGGCGATCTCGGCTGGATCAAGGAAGACGCGCTGCACCCGACGCTTCTCCACGCGGCGAAAGGCATTCAAGCAGGCGAGACCTCGCAACCGGTGCGCACGCGCGTCGGCTGGCACATCGTTCGACTGATCGACTACGACACACCGCAGCGGCTCGTGTACCTTCGCAGGATGCGTTCGGCGCGACGCTATCGCCTCGGCAAGCTGCGCGAAGAACACCAGATTCGCGTCGTTGAGGGGTACAAACTGGAACCGCTCCCACCGGTCGATGACGAGGCGCCGACAGGGATCTGGAACGCCGTCGAAGAGGACGTGAAATCCCTAGAGCCAGCGGAAAGCAATGGCTCGTAACCTCCAGCTCACATCATCTAAGGATCTGATCGTGGCTCCGGCGACGGGACCCGGTGCTGCGGCAATCGCGATCGTGCGAGCGAGTGGCCCCGGCGCGCTCAAAGCGGCCGCGCGCGTCTTTTCCCGCGATCCTCGCTCCGCCGACCCGGGGCGAATGCTTCTCGGATCAATTCGCAAACCCGACGGCAGTTCCATTGATCAGTGCCTGTGTGTTTCATGGAAGGCTCCGAACTCCTACACCGGCGAGGACATGGTGGAGTTCCACCTCCACGGCTCTCCCGCTGTCGTCGCTACGGCCCTCGCGGCGTTGACCGATTCCGGCGCGCGACTCGCCGCGCCGGGAGAATTCACCCGAAGGGCGTACCTCAACGGAAAGCTGGACCTCGCCCAGGCGGAGGCCGTTTCCGATTTGACCCAAGCGCAAACCGACGATGCCCGGCGTGCGGCGCTCAGCCAGCTCGGTGGCGGGCTTTCCGCAAAGCTCGAATCCATCCGCCGCCAATTGATTACCGTTACCGCCGAATTGGAAGCCGCCGTAGATTATCCGGAAGAGGAGATTCCCCCAGCGGACCTCGAACGGCTCGGACTAGTCGTCAATTCTGCGGATCGTGAGCTTCGTGATCTGATCGATTCCAGCGAGCGCGGTCGGAGGTTGCGCGATGGCGCAAGAGTCGTCTTCGCAGGTGCGCCTAACGCCGGGAAGAGTTCGCTGTTCAATGTGCTCCTGAAGCGCGAACGTGCGATCGTCACCGCCCACGCCGGGACGACGAGGGACGTCATCGAAGCCGTCGTTGACCTCTCCGGCGTGCCCCTCACGCTACTCGATACTGCGGGGCTTCGACCCAATCCGGAGGAAGTCGAGGCGCTCGGTATTCAGCGCAGCCGAGAGGAAATCCAGAGCGCAGATCTGGTTTTGTTAGTTGTCGACGTGACACAGGCGCTCGACGCGCCGACGCAAGAATATCACGCGCTGGCTGCGGTTCCCCATCTCGTACTCTTCAACAAGTGTGAAACGATGGAGCATTCCGCCAAGGGCGGGCTGCGCGAGCAGTTCAAAGGCAATGGGAAGCTCGGAGAGGTCTTTGTGAGCGCGACCTCCCGCACGGGAATCGACGAGTTTGAGGAACTGCTGGTCGCTCAACTTTGTGGCAAAGAGAGCACAGGGGACACACTGGTCACCAACGGCAGACACGTCTCGGCGTTGCGAGAAGCATCGGCATCTCTCGGTCAGGTTTCTGAGGGAATGGCGGCAGACGTTTCGGCCGAGCTAATCGTCATCGATCTGCAAACGGCGCTCTCTCAACTCGATCTGATAACCGGCAATGATCAGCTGGATGAGGAAATCCTCGACCTGATATTCTCTACGTTTTGTCTCGGCAAGTGAACGACTCCCCGGGAAGGAATTCGCGGCGGTCTGGCGTGCTCGTTTGGGGATTGGTCTTCCTGATTGTTTGCGCGTTTATCATCATCCCGTTTCTCATCGCGGGTGAAGTCGTCGAAGAAACGGTCATCCGATTGATCGACGACTCAGATGATCACTCACTCCTCGTCGGTGGAGTTCTCTTCGTATTGCTCGCCCTCGATGTTGTGCTTACGACACCTTCGAGTATCATCAGCACCGTATTGGGGGCACGTTTTGGCATTCTCGGCGGCACGGCGATCGGCTTTGTGGCGATGACGATTAGCTGCTGGATCGGCTACTTGTTGGGGAAGACGGTGAGGGGAACCACGGCTGGCCGGCTCATCTCCGAGAAACACATCGCACAACTTCATCAGTTCTCCGAGCGCTTCGGGACGTGGTCGCTTGTGATTCTCAGGCCGGTTCCCGTTCTGGCGGAGGCCTCCACGATCTTTGCCGGCCTCGGCGCCATGCCGTTCGGGCGCTACATGTTGGTAACAGGCGCGGCCAACTTCGGTATCTCGCTCGGATACTCGTGCGTCGGCGCGCTTGCGACGGACTGGAACAGCTTCCTATTGGCGTTCCTTGGAGCGCTGTTGATCCCCGGCGTCCTCCTCGGCGTCGCCCGACACATGCACCGCGAGGAAGCGCGAAGCACTGACTAAAGAGGCTTTACGCACCAAAGGATCGTCGGACTTCGATAGCGGTGGGGTTGGCATCGGCTCCCATTGACCCCACTCCGCGCCGCGCTGCATTGACTGGGTATCGATACCTGAAGAGCCTGCCTGCTGATGCCGTTCCTTTCCGCCCCCCCAGTTGTCCGCCTGACCAAGGCGTTTGAGACTCCGTACCGAAACGTCGTCGCGACGGCGCGGACCTGCTATAGTTCGAAGGGCATCATTGGGGACGATCAGGTAGGAGATCCCGAAAAGTTTACCCCCCTCGCACGCTCGATCTACGAGGCGGGCCACCACACAACTTTCCAGCATGCGCACTTTCAGTTCTCGATGGAGAACATCTCGCGCCAGTTCATCTGGTCGTTCCTCCACGCCCACCCTTTCTACAACAGCGAACAGGTCAGCCAGCGATACGTCACGGTGAAGCCGGATACCTGCACAATTCCGGACCTGCCGCCGCAGCAGCTATCCCTCTACCGTGAGTGCCTCGAAATGATGTTCGAGGCGTACACGCGGCTTTGCTCGATGCTGGAAGGGCCGACCGAATCGCAGTTCTTTCAACGCTTCAACCGAAGCGAGCGCATGGAGAAGAAGCACCGACTCGCCATCAAGAAGAAGTCGCAGGAAGTCGCGCGCTACGTGCTCCCGCTGGCGACGCACGCATATCTCTACCACACGGTGAGTGGGCTAACGCTCCTCCGGTATTGGCGACTGGCTGAGCAGTTCGACGTTCCCGAAGAACAGCGGATCGTTCTCCAGCAAATGATTGATGAGCTGATAAAGTTCGATCCAACCTACGAAATTACATTGCAGGAACCCTTGGAGTCGGAGGCCATACCCGAATTCCAGTTTTTCGAGGGAAGGCCTGAGTTGGAGTTGGGCGGAAACGCGTCGGCCTTTTGCGCGGAGTTCGATGAAGACCTTGGCGAGCATTGGAGCCGACTCGTTGCCTGGCCGCAGAACGGCCCGCGTCTGGTGGCCGACGCCGTTCGGGAGGTCCTCGGGCTGACGCGCGGCCTGCTGAACGATGAGGACGCAATCGCGCTGGCGGTGGACCCATCGAAGAACAAGCTCCTGGGCGAATCGCTCAATCTCTCGACCGTACACAAACTTTCCCGCGCACTGATCCACCCACATTTCACGTTCCGGAAGAAGTTCTCCCACGCGGCCGACAGTCAGGACCAGCGCCACCGAATGACTCCCGGTTCGAGGCCAATCCTCGCTGCCCACCTTCACGGCGAGCCCGACTACGCGACGCCGGAACTGATCAAGACCGATGAGGAATGTTGGGCGTTTTACAAAGAGTCGATGGAGCGGATTTGGGAAAAGATCAATCGACTGCGCGAAGCTGGAGCCTCTCACGAGACGCTGTGCTACGCACTGCCCAACGCCGTAAACGTGCGCTTTACGGAAAGCTCCGACTTCCTTAACCTTCACCATAAGCACCGCATGCGACTGTGTTACAACGCGCAGGAGGAGATCTGGCGCGCGAGCCTCGACGAGGCGAAGCAAATCCGCGACGTTCTGCCGACCCTCGGCCAGTGGTTATTGCCGCCGTGCACGCACAGGGCGGCAGCGCGGCAGAAGCCGATTTGCCCCGAAGGCCCCCGCTATTGCGGGATCATCGTGTGGAAGAAAGACATCAACGAATTTGAGCGCGTGATTTAGTAAGGCGATTTTTCTCTTTCGCTCCGGACCTGAAATCTGGAGCGTCTTTCCTTTGCACCAAACCGACAAGAGGTTGTCCCCATGAACGTTCCTGAGTTTATCCGCCGCAAGCGCGAGGGCGAGGCCCTCACCCCCGACGAGATCAAAGAATTTATCGACGGCTATGTCGCCGGAAATGTCCCCGAATACCAAGTCTCAGCGTTTCTCATGGCAGTGTTTTTTAAGGGAATGACCCCCGAAGAAGCCGCCGCCTTCACTCGTTCGATGCTGGAGTCAGGCGACCGCTTCGACCTCTCCGACATCGAGGGGCCGAAGGTCGACAAGCACTCGACGGGCGGAGTGGGCGACAAGGTCTCGATGATCCTGGCTCCGCTCATGGCGGCAGCGGACTGCATCGTTCCCATGGTGAGCGGGCGCGGCCTCGGTCATACAGGCGGCACTCTCGACAAACTCGATTCGATCCCCGGTTACAAATGGAATCTGAATGAGAAGGACTTCAAGAAAGTTCTGGGTAAGGTTGGCTGCGCAATTATCGGGCAAACAGACAACTTCGTGCCCGCAGACAAGCAGCTCTATTCGCTGCGCGACGTGACGGCCACCGTGGAATCCGTTCCTCTGATCTGCGGCTCGATTCTTTCCAAAAAAGTCGCCTCGGGCGTCGAGGCCTTGGTGATGGATGTGAAGTGCGGTAGCGGTGCGTTCATGGAGAATGAGGAACGCGCCAACGAACTCGCGCGGAATCTCGTCGAGATCGGCACCGCGCTCGGCAAGCCAGTTTCCGCGATCATCACGCAGATGAACCAACCGCTGGGAATCGCGGTCGGCAACGCGCTGGAGATGCGCGAGACGATCGATATTTTGAAAGGCCATGGCCCCAGCGACGCGCGAGAAATCACGCTGGTTCTGTGCGCGGAGATGCTGTGCCTCGCGAAAAAAGCGGCGAACCCGGTGGAGGCCCACGCGAAGCTCTCGCACCTGCTCGATAGCGGGGCCGCGCTGGACAAGTTTAAACACTGGATGGAAGCGCAAGGCGGCGACCCCGACATCATCGACAAGCCCTCGCTGCTGGAAGTTTCGGATGAGACCGACGTCGTAGAGGCCAGCCGCGCGGGATACGTTCAGTCGGTCATGACGCGCGACATCGGCGTCGCCTGCAACACGCTCGGCGGTGGGCGGATGAAGAAGACCGATGAGGTGGATTTGACGGTCGGGCTGCTGATTCACAAAAAGCCCGGCGACAAGGTGGAGAAGGGTGAGCCGCTCGCCACGTTGCACCATCGCGGTGGCAAGGGGCTCGAAGACGCCAAGAAGCTGACGGCCAACGCCTATCGCCTGGGCGAAGCAGCACCGGCGGAAGAGCTGAAGTCAGTGATCGGCGAAATGAGGGCGCGGTAGGCTCAGCGGCCTACCAGAAGTAGATCACGCATATCTCGCCATCGGCGAGCGTATCCACTTCCACATAGGCTTTTCTCGGAAGGCCATCGAGTACGATGTTGCAGTTTCCCTTGGTGGCTTGATTGCCCAGCATAGGGTCGATTTTGCACATCGACTTGAGCCGACTGATGATCTTCGCGGCGTCGCCAGCGGCTGTCTGAGACTCCACCAGCTGATGGCTCTCGTCATACATCATCACGTTGTTTTCCTTCTTCCGCGAGTCGATGACGATTCCAGTGCTCTCGGTATCAAGAGCGTCGACGAATATGGTGTTCACCTGCTTGATGAGGTCGATGCCCTCATCCTTACTCAAATCAAAGGTTTGCGCCTGTATGCCCGGCCGCTCGTAAGCGCTGATCTTACCCATGGGACGCATTTGATTCGGATCGTGATTCAGCGACTGGATGGGCACTGCGGTCTGTGTATCTATGTCGCCGTCTTCGGTTTCGTTCCCTTCGAAGACACGGTCGAAGAGGTTCCCGAGATCGCTGTCGACCGAGTCGTTGGCGCTGGGCCGACGGGAATCCACGTCGTCGCCGCCATCACCGAGCGCCTCGCCAAGCGCCGAAAGCGCATCGGAGGGCTTGAAGTTATCGTCACTGGATGAGAAGTCGGGTTTCTTGAATGAACCGGATGGCGACACGGGATCGTCGCCGTGGTCGAAGTCCATATCGAGATCAAAGTCGTCGTCGAGTTCCGCCGGCATTTCGAAATCGTCGTCGAGATCCAACTCCTCTTCGACTGGCTTCGGGATCGGGGCGGATTCCTTCGGTTGCTGGGACTTCTTCCCCTTCTTTCGCTTCGACTTTTTGCTGCTCTTGCCGACATTCTTAACGTTCACATCGGTTGAAGAGCGCGACGGCTCCGATGCATCGGAAGGAAGGGAAAAGTCTGTGTCCTCCTCATCCTTTTTGCTCATCGCTTTCAAGTCTTCCCCGCGCTCGGTGTCTTCATCGAGGTCAATTGCGACGGGGATGTTGTCCTGTTCGTCTGCCTCTTCCTCGCTATCCTGACCAACCGGCCCAAGGCTCTTCAGCTCGAACTTCTCGCCGCCGAGCTCGACCTCTGTCCCTTCCCCACCGT
Organism: bacterium; assembly: GCA_030431385.1. GTDB lineage: Bacteria > Sumerlaeota > Sumerlaeia > SLMS01 > SLMS01 > JAUIJJ01. The sequence continues at coordinate 6,652 of JAUIJJ010000225.1, forward strand.
CGAGTAGCAGGTCCACATCTTCATCGCGTGCACCGACGGGTTCGAAGTCGGGCGGTGTCGGTTTCGCCGACTCCTTGCCCTCGGAGGCCTTGCCTTTTTCCGGGGTGG
>JAUIJJ010000226.1 GCA_030431385.1 bacterium
GAATGCAGGCGTTTTCGCGTTATCACTCATACGCTGCGGCTCCGACAGATTTCGGTAATGAGCTTGCGTACCTCTTTGCATGTCCCATCGCCGTAGCCGGGGATGACACCCAACTCGTCGCGGCTTGGTAGCCTTTTGATTCTCCAGGGTCCGATCAAGTAGAACATCTGCCCGCACTGCCAAGACGTAAAGTCATAGCCCTTTTTGGCAATTCGTTGTCGGACGATATGACCCGGTACGCCCAACAGAATGGCGCCCATCAAGTGTATCAGAATCCACCCACCCAGGTACAAGAAAATGACAATCGCGAGACTAACAAAATCGATAACCCAGTAGTCCACATTGTCCCTTAAATCGGTTTTCGGGAGATGGACACTCATTTCTTTAAGATCCAAGTTCGCGCACACTATAAGAACGCAAATGCCATATAGTACTAGGGCCACGGCCTTCGTCCACGGCCTTCTTCCGAATGTCGCTGCAAGCAAGATGGGATAGATGATCAACGGAATTAAACCGATTGATATAACCTCTGCGAACTTAGCACGCTCACCCGCCCCATCGTAGGGAGAGTCTTTTAGTACAGGTGTATAGAATTCGAAGACCATGATGGCAGCGCAGAGTAGCGACATCACCACTAAGAACCACCAACCGTAGGCTTGTTGCGATGTTCCCTCGTCTCCACTAGCCATTCTCAAGTTCCCCAAACTTGAGGTCCATGGCGCGCTTTTCGTGTTCCTTGATAAAGGCGTCTTTTCCGTCCATGTAGGAATCGATGTCGTCGGGGTGCAGTTTTGCTAATTTCTGTTTTAGTTTCGAATACTCGTCGGCGATTGTCGGATTTGATCGCATGTAGTTGCGAAAGGCGAGGTGCCTGCGCGCGCCGAGCGAGTTTGCCTCGAACGCGTGGATGTGGTGCGTGCGTTGGCCGTTTGTGTTTTTGTAGTAGAATCGCCTGCGCGGAATTCCGTACTCTCCCATTGGTGTATAGCCGATTGAGACCATTTCCGTGTCGCGAGTGTCGGCGAGGTTTAGGTCACGAACTTCGAGTAAGATATCGAGGATTGGTTTCGCATGAATGTGCGGAATCGATGTGCTGCCGATATGATGGATCGCGACGACGGCCTCGCCCATGGCGCGGCAGATGTTTTCAGCTTCAATAGTAAACTGATTCGCCCAATCTGGGTCGTGAGGAACGACTCGGACGATTTTCATTTTATCACCCATTTAGATGGCAACTCTGGGGGTGGTGTTTGCGATCACATCGGAAAAACCAATCAAGCCCGTCGGGCAATGTGGCCGATGCGTACTCAATATGCAGTATCCTCCTCATGCGCCGCGCAGTTGCCTTTCGCGAAGCATGAAACAAGAGCGGGCGCATTATCAGGACATCACCTCGTTTCGCATTGCAACTAATCGAACGGGCGTCCATTGCGTTTGGTTCGAAGCTGCCCTCCGATATGATGCCATTCGCGTGGCTTCCGGGGACTACGCGTAGCGCGCCGTTTGTCTCGTCACAATCGTCGAGGTGTATCCTCAGCGTGATCATCGATTGCAGGATCTCATGCGGAGGTACGACGTGCGGCACGCCCTTCTTGGTCGACCATGGGCCGTACCCTTCGTCCTCGATGCGGCCGACGACGGCAATGTTGACGTCCTGATGCCACGGTACTGACCAGTTCGCGTGGTCGCTCTTGTTGAAAAGAATCATCCGGACGGGAATGGCGTCCGCCGCCAACGCATCTCGAGACATCAATGATGCGGCTCCCTTCGACGCGAAGGTAGTCAGGGTCTCGTCGTCGCCGAGGAGGTTTCTCATCCCAGCAGTGGATTCTCGACCGTTTGAGTCGAGAAGACGAGCCACGTGGAGGATGAGGCGGTCAAGAGGTCCGCTCGCAAGCGCACCCCTGATCATAAGGTATCCGTCCTGATCGAGTTGGCGTCGTGATTGACTGTCTATTGGATGCATCATCCGCCGGCCTCGGGCGAGGGATTCGTATCAGTTGGCATGAAGACCCGTCGATTGATCCCGAGCAAGGCGATTCTCCGGCGAGCGTGACTTGGCGAGCGGAGGGGCCTTACTGGGAGCGCTGGCGGCCTCGCCGGCGGGTTGGCTTCCCCTCCCCCCTCCTTGCCCGGCGAATCCGTGTTCATCCCCCTTCATCTGTGGCAAGAAGGTAGTTCACGAAGTGTCCGGTGTACCACTGCGGAGTCGGGGGAAGTCCCGAGCGGCATTCCTATTCCCGGTTTTCTGTTGTGCGGGCGTTGGGAGGTGGGGAAGGTGGGATGTGAGCTTTGACAACTATGCACTTGAGTGGCGAAATCCTTTGGCGAAATGCGCCTGAGTTGGAATAGACAATGAGGGAACCCTTCAGATTTCCCGATCAGGGTGGCGGGCAAGGTCCGCGCGATGAGCAGCATCCCGATGGCCCAGCACCCGGTTTCGGGAGTGATCCTCCGCCGCCGCCCCCTCCCGGCGGCGACCAGCAACGATATGGTTTTCCCGGTGGCGGAGCTGGTCCAAACGATACGGGCGAGGGGGAAGACCCCTACGCCAGTGGGAATTTTGGCGGCCCGACGCCGCCCGGTGGGGCTCAGCCGCCAGCACAGCCTCCCGCTGCTCCCCCGCCTCCGCCTCCCCCTCGATTCGCATCCCCTTCAACGGAGCACGGCACGCCAAGCGGATTTCCGGCGATGTACGACGATTCGGAAGACTTCGCGCCCGGCACGCCGAGCCAATCACCAAGCGGCACCGGCCAGCGCAAGGTCGTCAATATGCCCTCATCCGAGAAGAACGTGGATTTGGGCAGAGGTGGCGCTTCGCCTCCCGGTGAGCAGCCTCCCGGCTCGCCGCCGAGCGGTGCTTTCGATCCGTATGCGTCGCCCTACGACCAGGCCACGAACTTCGGAGGGGCGACGCCTCCTCCCCCTCCGGCAGCTGCGGAAGAGCCAGCGGCCCGGGATTACGAGGCTTCTCCTGACTTTAGCCAACCACCACCTCCGCCAGCCCCACAGGCTGATCCGTACGCGGGTGGCGGTTCCGCCGATGTGACCGGTGGGGCGATTCCCGCCCAGCCGGAGATCACTTCGGACCCGAAATATCAGCAACTGAGCCTCGGGGCGCCTGCGGGTGCGCAGCCGCCTCCTCCCCCGCCGGTCGACCAGACGGGCTACGGCGCGCCGCCTCCGGCGGAGGCTCCCGTGTACAAACCACCATCGGTAGCCGACCTGAAGGACGGCACGCTCACTCCTGCAGCAAGCGGCGGGGCACCTTACAACCCCATGGGTGGCGGTGGCGGCAGCAGCGATACGAATTTTGGCGGCCAAATGGCGCCTATGCAGCCTGCCTACGGTGGGAGCGGCGACTACAATCAGCAGCCCGGCAGCTCGTACCTCGGGGGTGACGAAGGCCCGGTGGACAAGGACGGCGTCCCCCGATACGTCCCCCCGCTTCCCGACAGCTACGACGACCAAGGAACGCTCGGCAGAAAATACGCCGGCGTGGCGTGGCTGATTGCGGGGTTCCTGTTTGTGCTCGGAACGATCCTTCAGGGCGGTGTCGGCACGGGGCTTTGCGGTACCGGTCCGTACCTTCTCGGTGGCGCGCTTATGTTAACGGGAAAGCGGTGGGCGGGGATCATTGGCCTCGTGTTCATGACCTTGATTTCACTCGCGTCGTTTGGCCTTGCTGCACTGGTACTCACCGGATCTGAGTTCTTCGATCGAATTGGTATTCCCGTCGGCGGCCTGATTCCGCTGGGGATCGCGATCGCGGCCTATGGGGCATTCTTCGTCGTCTCGAACCTGATGATGCTCGTTGGCGCACCAGGCAAGGGCAGAGCCCTCGCGGGGGTGCTGCTCATGATTCTCTCCCAGGTCGGCATGTCGGTGTTTCTCCATACGATGCCAGATGCAACCGTCGGAGTTTCGAACCCGACTGGCCCGGTCGAGGCGCAACGTGTCCAGAACCGTAATCCGAACTTCTCGTTCACGAAGCCAGCAGATTGGGCGACGTACAACTGGGACATGGTTTCGGCGGCAGGTATGGCTGGTAAGAACGGCTTCGCGCTTTCATCGGAGATCGTCACGAGGCCGCGCTTCCACTACATCAACAAGTCGCAAGACATGATGGTGGCGTTCTACCTCGCCGACAAACCGACCAATCTGATCCAGCTTTTCGGTGCGGAGAAGATGACGGACATCGAGAAGGAGTTCACCCGAGAGCTTCCAACGGTCGGCGAGCCTGATAGCTTTATATGGCCGACGGATTCCGAGGTGGTCTGGCGCGAGACGATCCACGAGGGTCGCCTCGAGAGCGGACCGAAGCTGCGAGTCATCGTCGACCGCACGGACCTCGGCGAGGCCGGGTTCCTTTACATTGTGCTCACGGCGAACGCAGAGCGGACAATCGATCAGGAATCTATCGACAAGGCAATGAACGGTTTCTTCGAGGAACTGGTGTTCAAGTAGATATCCTTTCAGTCGATCAACTCAGGGCGGGGCGCAGTGTGCGCTCCGCCCTTTTTCTTTGCCCGATACGACCGGATGGTGCTTCCCTTCGGTCAGGATAACTGAAAGGATTTCTGGTACTACCCCCATGGCCCGGCGCGTCTTCGACTCCTTCTCAACCAACTTCTTCTCACCTCTTGGCTCCATCGGGTTTCTGATGATGCGTCCGCACCTGATGATGCTGGCCATCGTGCCGGTCGTCCTCAATCTTCTTATATTCCTAATACTCGTTTGGCTTGGCTTCCAATACGGCGTCGCACCGGGAACGTCCATGATCGACACCCGCTGGGATTGGCTTGATCCGATCCTCCACTACATGTCGGCGATTGCGCTATCGCTGCTCGTCCTCATGCTGAGCGGGCTGATCGCGTTCCTCTTGATCATCCCCATCGGCGCGCCGTTTCACGATTACATCAGCGACCGCATCGAGCGCAGCCTCCTGAAGGATCACCCGCATCTCCAAGCGCCGTCGCTCACCATCACCGAGGGCATCATCCACGCGATTAAGGAAGGTGTGCGGCGCGTGAGCGCCGAGCTCCCGCTGATCCTCGTGGTCTTTGTGGTCAGCTGGGTTCCTGTGATCGGAACGGCAATCGCGGTGACGATCAGCTTCTTTACAGCGGCCTACTTCCTGCCGGTCGACGCGTTCAGTTACTCGATGGATCGGCGAGGCTTTTCGCTGAAGCAGAAGATCGGGTGGCTCCGGGGGCACCGTGCGATCTGGAGGCCATTCGGGGCGGGACTGGGGTTGCTGGTGCTCGTCCCCTGCAACATCATTTGGTTTCCCCCCTTGGCTGCCGTCGCCGCCACGCGTATGTATTGCGAGACGCTGATCCTCGAAGACGAGGAACAAAGGGGGCGGGAATTCATCGAAGAAGCGACACGGGAAAAGATTGAATGAAACGCGCGCATCGAAGTAGTTGACCGAAAGCCAGGGAGAGCCCAAATGGCGACACCAACGATCAGCAAATTCAAACTCTTCATTCACGCCCTGCGAGGCCCGCTCATCAAGTGGCCCCTGCTGGCATCGCTGGTTTTCCTCCTTCTCGTACCCGTTCTGAGGCACTTTGCCGTCGCCGGAATTCTGTGCGGGCTGCTGATTGCAGGTCTGGGCGTGATCTACAATCTGCTGCTTTTCACCGATGAGGTGGAGCAGGAAGAAGACCAGGAAGGCACGCTGCTACGAGGGCCGGAACTGCGCACGCAGCTCTCGATGGAGTCCGGCGCGGAAGCCATCACGCGACTCTATGATCGCTTTGAGCTGATCCGCCGCGAGGTGCTCGGGACGCTCGCGCTGCCCAACATTTCTCGCAATGCTCGCGAGCAGTTCTCGCCCATGGTAGAGGAGAACTCTGAAAGCGCGGTCGAGCTGTTCAATCACCTGCTCTTCCTCCAGCAGCACCTGAACGCGCTGACCAGCATGGAGGCAGGATCTCGCGGAACCTTCGCGCTGAAAGCCAAGCAGATCACTCACCAGCGCGAGGACATCATCACGCACATCGACGATCTGGTTCGGGTGCTGGAGCAGGTCTCCGTCGACGTTCCCCAGTTCGGCACGGAACCGGTCGACGAAGCGCGCGAGCGGCTCGGGCGGCTGGAAGGCTCGCTCAACACCTCGAAGCGAGCATGGGAACAGCTGCGCAACGAAACCGAGGACGTACTCAAAGACGAACAAGGCCGCGAACTCGGCCGCCGAAGCAAAGCCCGGCGAGAGCGCCAGTAGGGGAAGTGCGTTTCTGGTGAACGGGTACTGATAGAACCTACGGTGGCGCCGAAAGAAGAATTGAGGAGCGACCGCAACCACCCGAGTGAAAGACTATAAACTCACAACCTACAGAAAATGGTGTGAGTGAGGAGATGCGACTTCTGTGATCTTTTGTCGACCACTTTAACTTGAACGGGAAACTTTTGAAACTGCCGCCCCGAATCTGGAGACCCGGCAAACACGATCGCGGCTTCGCGAGGACCAGCCGCTTCACAGGACAGTCTCACTTGGCTTTCTCCTATAAAGGACACCTCGTAATTCATGGCATCGTCAGGGAAATCGATCACGAACTTCCCTGAAAAGTCGTTCGCACGACTTTCTGTCAGGTCGAGTAAGCTACGAGCGGACCGAAGCTGAGGCTCTGCAAGCGCTCTCGGAGTCTCTTTCGGTACCAATCTTAGCTTCCTTGAGAGCCGATTTCCACCCCTTCTTATCGTGATTAGAGCGTTACCGAAGTCTTCAGAATGGAACCCATCGCCAACAGTA
>JAUIJJ010000227.1 GCA_030431385.1 bacterium
AGGCGTGCTGGACTGGTCGATCCGCGTCAAACTTGTGGACATGAAACCGGAGAAGTTGCTTGCAAAAAAGGAAGAACCCCGCTTTATACACGGGTACTTTCCCGGCGCGCTTCCCAATTACCACATCGTTGATGGAGAAAACGTAGCGGGATGGGAAAAGGATGCAATTCCTCGTCTTGAGCGTTCGCTGTCTCAGGGACAAAATGAGGCAAGCCCATCGGACGACTCAAAAGATTCTTGAGTGTCGGCGCGCGGGCGCTCTGCGACGCGCCCCGGCACCGTCCCCCTCCTACCTTTGTCTGTTGCCATAATCCCCGTGTGTTTGGCAGGGTTTTGTTGCTGGCTTTTGCCGGAGATGAGGTGGTTGTGATGCGATTTTTGATTCGATTGATGGTGCTGGTGTTGCTGCCGGTTTTTGCCTTTGGCGGCGAGGTTTCTGTTCGGCTCGCGTCTGGTGTGAAGATGGACGATGCGGGGCGGGCGCTTCGCGAGGCGCTGGATCGGCTGGAGACGGGGAGCGGGTTGCCGTCCGCTTGGACGTCGGTGCGCCTGACGCGAGGCGAAAGTCATCAGCTCGCCAACAACACGTTTCTCGTCTTGTCCGAAGATGCCAACAATCGGCCGCAGCTCCTGTTTGTGGACGGAAGCGAGTTGCATCGGGAAACGCTGCGCGAGGGCGAGGAAGTCCGCCTCGGCAGGCTGCAAGTGATCATGACGCTGGCGATACACAACGGCGCCCAGGCGGATTTGTTGGTGCGCGCCGAGCCTGTCGTCGAGGACGACGTAGAAGGCGAGAAGCGCACGTCACCGACTGAGATCACGGGGCTTGTCAACGAACGAGAACTACGGATCAAGAGTCCTGATCGGGCGGCGCTGGATTTCTCCGCAACTTTTCTGCGACAGCTCAATTATGGCAAGTCGCCAGCCGAAGCGGAACGGCTCGCCCACGGCGAGTTGGTTGCCCCAAAGGCCGCAGCAGCTGGCGCTTACACCGATGCGACGAATGTATTGGAAGGGCGGGCCGAGAAGTTTCAGCCGCTGGCGGCGCGAGTGACCCTGCGCCTCGTTCGTGGGGAAAGCAGCGCGATTCGGGAACTCTGCACGAGTTGGCAATACCGCAACACGGGCAGGGGGAATTCAGACCCACCGGTGAGCCTGCGCGGAGGAGGTCGCGGGGCCGACATCAGTGTCGGTGCGCGTGGTGATCGCTTCCAGTATCGGCTGCGCGCGCTCGAAGCACAGGGGTCCGTAAAGGTGGAAAACGAAACTCTGGTGCGGGTGCCGCTTGGTGGTCACTCGTCCCTCAATCTAAACGGTCCGCGCGGCTACATGGAAGCATGGGTTCACGCCACGCCGAGAGGACAGGAACACGTCGAGTTGTTGATCGATCATTTGAGCGGCGATTGGAATTTCCTCGGCTCGATGAGCACTCGGGTGAGGATGCGTGATGGGCAGACGACGGCACTCGCGCAGAACACCTACCAGCGGTCGAGCAGTTCAAGCTCGGGTCCGCCAATCATCAGCGGAATTCCCTACATCGGCCCGGCGTTCGGCAACGAGCGGCGAGTCGTCGAGAGCAGTACGTACGCGCTGCTCGCCACCATGGAACTGGAGTAGCCGATGGCGACTCTTCACGCCGCGCGGATCATCAGCAGTGGCAACGAAATCTTGCAGGGCCTCTACCCAGACACCAACGCACAACGCTTCAGCCGCATCCTGCTCGAAAGCGGTTTTCGCGTCATTAGCCACGCGGTCGCTCCCGACGACGCGAGTGAGCTGCGCGGGATACTCACCCACGCCCTTGGTGGTTGCTCGTTGGTTGTGGTAAACGGTGGATTGGGCCCGACGGAGGACGACGTGAATCGCGAGGTCATCGCGCAGGTTACGGGACGCTCGCTGGTCTTCGACGAGCGATCAGCCACGATGATGCGGAAGCGATTCCACGCGCGAGGGATCGAGATGCCCGAGCGCAATCTCAAGCAGGCCTACGTCCCCGAGGGCGCGATTATCCTGCACAATCATTGGGGAACGGCGGCAGGATTCTTGGTTCCCGGCTCGGCAGAGCAGCCAGCGGTCATCGCCCTGCCCGGGCCGCCGTCGGAATGTGTGCCGATGCTGAAGCGCGCGATCGAGAAGCACTTTGAGGAGCTGTTCCCCCTGCGCTCGATCAGATACATTCACACGCTGCACCTCGCCATGATTCCGGAAAGCACGATCAACGAGCGCGTGGCGCATTTGTTCAACGCTGACCCGGATTCGGAGGTCACGCTCCTCGCAGGGAGGGGCCACATCCGCATGAGGGTGATTTCCTCCGCAGGCGACTTAGAAGCTGCGAGACTTCGCGCCCTGCGCATCGCCGAGGAAGCGTCGTCTCTTATCGGGGCGGACTACATTTTTGCGGAAGGCCCGGAGAACGCGTCGCTCGACGAAACCGTGCTGAAGATCATGCAGGCCAACGGCTCGACGCTGAGCCTCGCCGAGTCCTGCACCGGCGGATGGATCGCCAAGCGGCTGACCGATTTCGCGGGTTCCTCCGCGACGCTCCTCGCTGGCTTCGTGACCTACTCGAACGAATCGAAGACACGCGAGCTCGGCGTGCCGGCGGAACTCATCGAGCGTTGCGGCGCGGTCAGCGAGGAAGTCGTCCGCGCGATGGCGGAAGGCGCGCGCCGCGTTTCCGGCAGCGACTACTCAGTCGCCGTGTCGGGCGTTGCCGGTCCCGGTGGCGGCTCGACGGAAAAGCCCGTAGGCACCGTTTGGTTTGCGGTATCCGGCCCGGAAGCGACTCACTCGCTGAAGCTGCGGTTTCCAGGCGACCGCGAGACCGTTCGGATGTGGTCCGTGAACCAATCCCTCGACATGCTTCGGAGAGTCCTGACTGGTGCGCCAGTTACTCCCGAGATTCCAGCACTGATTCCTCCAAAACCGCGCTAGTCGGAAAAGTCTCTAGTGACATCGTTGGCGAGGTTGGCGACTTTTTCCTCGGAGCAATGATGAACACGATGCGCCAAACGATCCTCATTCTCGTCTTCGCTGCCTTTGGCAGCCTCGGATTCGCGCAGGATGAAGAGCCTGCGGAGGTGACTCCCGCAGCGCTGACTCCGACACCGGTGGTCACCGAAACTCCGGCGGCAACACCGACCCCCGATGAGTCCGACGAGATGATCCTCCCGGACCCGGACCCGCTCGCGGGCTCGCCGACACCTACGCCGACGCCGTCGCCGACCGCGATCCTGACGCCATTGGGCACCCCGCGCCCGACGCCTGTTCCGATTCGTTTCCTTCCGCCGCTCAGTCTCCGCGACACGATCGAGCGCATCGACCGCGCCCTAAACGTCATTCCGCCAGACTATTCTTCCGACGGGCCGGAGGACATTCCGGTCGATTCGCTTTCCCGCATGATCGAATCCGCCTACAATTACCTGAGGCTCAGGAACGATCTTCACACCACGCTGGCGAACTATGAATGGGTCGAGATGGAGAAGGCAGGCGTCGACCACCAGCCAGGTCTCGCCGACCACGACACCTTCTTCTTCCAACCTCCAATGCAGAAGATCAGCTCGCTAAGCTTCGAGGCTTTCGAGGGCGACGTGCAGGTTCACTACCTGCAAATTTGGGACGAGAAGGGTCAGGTGCGCGAAACCTATGACACGCTTCGTGAACGCCCGCGCACGTTGCTGCACAGTCTCCCCCGCCGGGAGGTCTTCCACCTTTGGCGCCGCACGACGATCAGTCGCATCGATATCGACTACTCACGGGTGGACCAAGAGACCGAGCCGGAGGTGATCCTCTACGGGGGAATCACCGAGCGTCAGGAGTTCATCAAGACTGCGCTCCATCACCTCGGCCATGCGCAGCCTAACATTCGGACGGGGAATTGGTTTGCCGCTCGCAGCGATTTGCTCAACGCTCGCGACGCCGTGGACGGATTCCTGCAAGACGTCTTCGAATCCAACCTTTACTGATCTCCCATGTACGTTCTTGGTATCGAGAGTTCTTGCGATGAAACCGCCGCCTCCATCGTGGAGGACGGGCGGCGCGTGCTCTCCAATCGCATCGCCTCACAGGTGCCGCTCCACCAGCGATTCGGCGGCGTCGTCCCGGAGATCGCCAGCCGCGCCCACCTCGAACAGATCGTCCCCATCGTCGACGGCGCCCTTAAAGACGCTGGCATCACGCTGAACGATGTCGGCGCTATCGCCGTGACGCGCGGACCGGGGCTGATCGGTTGCCTGCTGGTGGGTGTCGAGTTTGCCAAATCGCTCGCGCTCGCGCGAGGGCTGCCGCTCGTCTCCGTGCAGCACGTCGCGGGGCACCTGTACTCGCCGTACCTCGGCAGAGAAACGGACGCGTGGGGAACCCCGGTGACGTCCCCCGGCGAGTTCGAACCTTTCGTCGGGATGGCGATCAGCGGCGGCCACAGCAGCCTTGTGTTGGTGCGCGGCCCCGGCGTGATTGAGCCGCTGGGCGAAACGCTGGACGACGCCGTCGGCGAGGCCTACGACAAGGTCGCGAAGCTGATGGGGCTCGGGTATCCCGGCGGCCCGTTGGTGGACAAACTCGCGGCGGCGGGCGACCCTAAGAGCTTCCAACTCCCACGCCCGCTCCTCAATCGCGACAACTTTGATTTTTCCTTCTCGGGACTGAAAACGGCAACCGCTCGCGCAGTGGAGCAGGCTGGTGGCGCAGAAGCGCTGAAAGCAGACGAACAGTTATTGGCAGATTTGTGTGCGAGCTTCCAGGCGGCCTGCGTCGACGTGCTCATCGGCAAGGCCAAGAAAGCGCTAAAGGGGCGGCGGCTGAAGCGCCTCGCCGTCGTTGGAGGAGTTGCCTGCAACCGTGGCCTTCGCGCCGCTCTGCGCGAGCGACTGACGCACACTCAGGTTGCAAACCCCGATCCCGAGTTCTGCACGGACAACGCTGCGATGATTGCGGGGCTGGGGTGGCATGTCCTGAAAGCAGGAGGCACTAGCCTGCCATCGCTCAACGCCACCGCCCGACTGGACCTCACCGCAGGTGCCCGGGCCTGGCAGCTTTAAGGCCCGCGTTTTCCGTTGGCCCTTCGCTTCAGAATAGTAGCATCCCTCGTCGGGACTTTTTGAATAGTCAAACGCGGACTGCGAGTCGGGGCGGCAGCTGGCCAACTTGCGGCGAAACTGCTGCACTGATTCACCTCTCTACCCAGAATCCTAGCCCCATGAAGGTAGGTGTTGAGTCACTTTGAAGATTCTCTTCTTAATCATGTTGCTCGTCGGCTCAGCTGCGATGCTGGGCCGCGAGATATTGCAGATCGGCGAGGGTCGGCGCGCCGGCCAGAACGAGGTCACGCTCTATCGCAGGTTTCGTCGGCGCGCCAAGGGCCTGTTCCTTCTCATCGTCCTCTACATTCTCGCAGCATACTACGACGAAATCGCGGCGTGGGGACACTTCGGCTGGAGGGACATGATCCTCTTCACCGGCGGAATCTTTATCATTCTGATCTGGGCACTGATCCTCGCCGGACGCGACCTCAAGGAAACCGCTCTCGAAGTCACCGCCGAACGCCAACGCCTCACCATGGAAGCGTTCCTCGACATCACCGAAGAAATCGAACGCCGCAAAGCCCAAGATCAGGATTCACCGCCTGAGGAGTAGGATGGGCCGCTCCCGACTTTCTCTTGCCGGAGTGGTGGCTCGTGGTGAGTATTCCCCCGAGATGCTTTCGACCGAATAAGACGAAGTGAGCGCGCTATGACTCAGCCCGGCACGCCGCCAGGCGACTTGCCCAAGGACCCCACCCTTTCCTACATCCCCAAATCCGACCGCGAAAGGATCGTTTCCGACGATACCTTTACCATGGGCGGTCTTTCTCAGGACCAGACGCAGTCGAGAGAGGTTGCGCTCAGTGAGTGGACGGTCTCTACCCGACCGGGGATGAAGGACTCGGATGGGGGGCCAGAGGAGGACCTCCCCGGCCAAGGGTACGTGCTCACCGACCTGATCGGCCAAGGCGGGATGGGAGAAGTTTGGGAGGCGATTCAGATCAGCCTGGGCCGTGTCGTCGCGGTGAAGCGGCTTCGGCGCGACTCCATGGCCGCGATGAATGATTCAGAGCGGCGATCTGAAGTCACCGAGTTCCGCAAAGAAGCTATCATCTCGGCCCAGCTCGAACACCCCAACATCGTGCCCGTCCACGATATCGGGATGGACGCAGACGGGCAGCCGCTGCTCGCGATGAAGCGGGTGATGGGCCAACCATGGAACATTCGGGTCCGAGAGGACTTCAAACGCCTTCCCACGGAAGCGTATTTGGCCGAACACCTTCCCATTTTGATCCAAATGGGTCAGGCAGTGGCGTTTGCTCACTCGCGTGGCATCATCCATAGGGACCTCAAACCGGCACAGGTAATGACGGGCGAGTTCGGCGAGGTCCTGCTGATGGACTGGGGCCTGGCGAAGCCGATCGGCGAGATTGCGGCAGGCGGTGCTGAAGATATCGATGCGGCCGTAAATGCCGCAGCGCAGGCGATGTCCGCCGCAAAGACCGATCGCTGGCTTCCTATTCAACGACAGGATGCGCTGCTGGCGCTTGCCAGCTCAATCGAGACACATGCCGATGAGTTGGCGCAGCTTGAAAGCATCGACGCAGGGAAGCCGATTACCAATGCCCGGCGGATAGACGTACCGGCAACCGCGTCCATCCTGCGTTATTTTGCGGGCTGGACTACCAAACTGACGGGCGAGACCATGGAGCTCTCCCAGCCGGGA
>JAUIJJ010000228.1 GCA_030431385.1 bacterium
TCAACGTGAAAAAAAAACTTTTTTACTCCATCCACGTCGATTGACGTGGATGGAGCCATACCCTAATGTAAAAGCATATTTACTTTTGTGGATAAATATCGATCTTTTTTAAATTGTATTTTTGTTTAATCAAAGCATGGTCCTCTTTCGATCAGCGACGTCGAGCCCGCCACCATCGTGTTCACCTGATCCTCGTAGAAATCGGCGATCTTGATGAGCATTCCTTCAAGGGCACCGGTACGCTCGCCGACATCGATCATGCGGGTCACCATGGGGGGGAAGACGTCGGCTTCGACGAGAGGCTTCGTGAGTGATTCACCGGCCTGGATGCTCGCGCGCGTTTTGTAAACAGCGTTTTCGATGAGCACGTTGTTGGCGGTCTTGGCGGTGATTTCGAGGGCGTAGAGGATGTTAACGCCTGACCGAATCAGTGTACCGAGGGTACGGCAGAATTTCGCGACGGCTGACTTAAGGATCAGCGGCCCGAAGATCGGCATCTTTAGTTTGAAGCGATCAATGGCGTAGCGACCGGACTTCGTTTTTCCCCACTGGTTGATGAAAATGATGAATGCGATGAGGATGATGAGCCCAAGCCACCATCTCTGGATCAAGAAATCGGAGATGGCCACGGTGATTGCCGTCGGCCAGGGTAAGTCGCCTCCAAGACCGTCGAAGATATCCTTGAAAACCGGCACGACCTTCATCATCAGGAAAATGGTGATACCGATGGCGACGACAGTGACGGTTGCCGGATACATGATGGCGGATTTGATTTTGCGCTGAAGCGAGGCAATGCGCTCCATATAGGTGGCGACCTGATCGAGGATGGTATCGAGCATACCGGAGGCCTCGCCGGCGCGGATCATGGAGAGGAAAAACTGGTTAAAGACGTTGGGGTGCTTGACCATCGCCTCGGTGAGAGAAAGGCCACCTTCGACGTCGCGCTCGACTTGGCGGACAACTGCCGCCAATGAGCGGCGCTCGGTTTGCTCGCCGAGAATATCGAGGACTTCGATCAGGGGTAGACCGGCGCGAATCATCACGGCCATCTGCTGGGAGAAGACCACCATGTCGTCGATCTTGACACGACCGCCCTTGCCCCGGCGCTTCTTGGGGCCCTTCGCGGCGCCCGCGCCACCCTGGCGGATCGAGGTGGGGACGAGTCCCTTTTCGCGCAACATCTTCGCGACGGTGTTTTGATCAGCGGCTTCGGCCGTGCCGCTGATGGTCTTGCCGTCGGCGGCTTTGGCAGCATATTGAAATACCGGCATCTCTGTTACTCTCCTGTCGATATAGGCCAAACCCTACGCACAAATGCGGGGGTTTTGGCAAGGATGAACCTCTTGTTGAGACTCTAGTCTTCCATCGTCAGTTCGACGAGCTGTGGTATGGTTGTAACGCCCTGAAGAACCTTCTTCGCGGCGGCCATGCGCATTGATTCCATACCTTCTTCGATGGCGAGTTTCTTGAACTGCCCGGTTGTTGCGCCGGACATGATCGATTCCTTCATGGCTTCCGTGACGGACATCACTTCGTAGAGGCCGACGCGGCCTTTGTAACCAGACTGGCGACATGTTTCGCAGCCGGCGCCACGATAGAGCATCGTATCCGCCCAATCTTCTTCGGGGACGTTGAGAATCTTCAATTCCGATTCGTCTGGCTTGTACTCTTTGCGGCAGTTCTTGCAGATACGGCGAGCGAGGCGCTGGGCCTCGACGAGGTTCAAACACGCGGCGATGAGGAAGTCCTCGATGCCCATGTTGACGAGACGCTGAACGGTGCTGGGTGCGTCGTTTGTATGGAGCGTGGACATCACAAGGTGACCGGTGAGCGCGGCCTTGATGGCGATGGCGCCGGTCTCAAGGTCTCGAATCTCACCGACCATGATGATGTCGGGATCCTGTCGCAGGAACGACTTGAGTGCTGCGGCAAATGTGAGCCCCACTTCAGGCTTTGCCATGACCTGATTCACGCCGGGGAGGTTGTATTCCACCGGGTCTTCGCAGGTTGAGATGTTCTTCGTGGGATCGTTGATGCGGGACAGCGCCGAGTACAGCGTCGTGGATTTACCGGAACCGGTCGGGCCGGTAATCAGGCACATTCCCCAGGGGCGGAGAATCGCTTCCTCGAACTTCTCCTTGATATGAGCTTCGAAACCGAGGTCCTCAAGGTTGAGCATGAGGTTGCCTTGGTCGAGAATACGCATAACGACTTTCTCGCCGTAGACCACGGGAAGGGTACTGACACGAAAGTCGATGGGGCGTCCGGAGACCTTCACGCGGAAGCGGCCGTCCTGCGGGATACGGCGCTCGGCGATGTCGAGTTCGGACAAAATCTTGATACGCGAGACGATGGCGTTTTGGAATTTTTTGGGCGGCTGTGTCATTTCGTGGAGCACACCGTCCACACGGTAGCGGAGGCGAAGCTTTTTCTCGAAGGGCTCGATATGAATATCTGAGGCGCCCATCTTGATGGCTTCGCTGATGATCATGTTTACGAGTTGGATGACGGGGGCGTCGTTGACTTCGTCCTCGCCTGTATCCTCGTCCTGCTCCTCATCTTCACCAACGCTTAGCTCCAGGACGTCGGCTTCGATGGCGTCGCGGACGGCAGCGCCAACGTCCTGATCGGTGATTTCCTTGAGCGCTTCGTCGATGGCGGTTCCGTTTGAGCCGACACCATCGGGATAATAGCGGGTGATGGCTTCACTGATGTCTGATTCGAAGGAGATGACGGGGATGATCTCGGTCTTGGTGAGGAGCTTGAGTTCATCCAGGAGGTAGATATTGGATGGGTCGGAGAGCGCGATCGTCAGGGTGTCGCCGGTTTTGTCGACGGGGACGATCTTGTACTTTTTGACGATGTCTGCGGGGAGAGCGTTGAGAACCTGACGGTCGATTTCGTAGTGGGAAAGGGTGATAAAGGGGACGTTGAGCTGCTTGCCGAGGGCGGCGGCCATTTCCCATTCGGAGGCCAGCCCCATATCGATCAACACGTGACCGAGACTGCGGCGCGTTTCCGCCTGCTTGTTGATGGCTGATTCAAGGTCTTCCTTGGTGATGACCTTGTCTTTGATCAGCATCTCGCCAAGGCGGCGTTCCATAGCGGTTGCCATCGTTCAAAGCTCCTGGGGGACCGACACCGGTTCCATGCGTCCGCGATGTCGCGGAAGCGTGTACGGCCTCGTTGTGCGACCTTCGTGGATGAGCCGATTGCTGCTCCAAGCACACCCATTCTTGATCTGACTGGGTGATTTATTGCTCCACACGAATTCTCGCGCAAGCCAAAGGTGACACTTTGCCAAGTGGTTGCGGGGATTTTTACAGGAAAATCAGAGTTGTCGGAAGTGACCCCGACGGAGGGGGAACCAGAATGGGTGACAAGCAGAGCGTATGGAGGGAGACAAGTGGGAGAGGTTGAAGAAAATGGCACACCCGGCAGGATTCGAACCTGCGACCTTTCGCTCCGGAGGCGAACGCTCTATCCAGCTGAGCTACGGGTGCACAACAGGGCCAAGGAAGTTACTCCCTGGCCCTGCCCGGTCAAGACGATTAATTGAGTACTCGCGTGATTAGTAGTTTTCCCACGTCGGCATACCGGCTGTGGAGAAGCTCATCGTGAAGGGGCCGTGAATCGTGCCGATGCCGCTGGCGTCGATGTCTTCGATGAAGTAAGTTCGGGTATCGCTGTAGCTGGTTGTAGGGCGGTCGTCGACGAAGGCGTAGAACGCGCCGTTTCCGCCCTGAGCAGGTATGATCGAATCGTTGAGGCGCTCGTAGGCGATCATCGCACGATCGTCTTCCTTGCCGAGGTAGACGTTGAAACCGACATTGGAGACCTCCTCGAGCGTCTCCCATGAGATCACGACCGGGCTGCCCGGTGCTTCACACTCTGCCTTCATGCTCGCGAATTCGACAGAAAGTGTGCTGTTATTGGCAGGCGCGGGCAGCGCCAAGGTGCACAGCGGGCCGCAGGTGTATGTTGCGCGGGCCTGCGTCGTGTTTCCGGTTTCGTCGACGAATCTGGCGGTTGTACCTCCGCTAGAGACTGTGCCGGTAACGCGGACGGAAGCTCCAGAAGTCGCCGGTGTGGCCAGAACGTGGTAGTTGAGCGTTGCGGTCGAGTTCGCCAAGACGACGCCCGGGTTCCATGTGACCGTGCCACCTAATCCGATACCGGGCTGACTTACGATGCTGCCTTGCGTAACCGCAGCATTCCCGCCGTAGCCGGCCGTTCCGACGCCGGCCCCGATGAGGCCGGGAACTGTGGCGGTGACCAAGTTGCTTGGCGAGAATATGATCGGGCGGGAAGTCGGGTTGGTGAGGACGACCTGCACATTGACGCGCGTTGTTTGAAGTGTCAGCGGGGGGTTGGGGCCGCTCACATGTGTATAGAATTGCTCTGCGTAAGGCTTCACTGGCGCGCCGCCTGGGGTGTTTCCGTTTACCCCATCTGTTGGCAGATAGATTCGAATGGAACCGGTTACATTCTGGCTCGAGGGCGTCACGGGCTGGCCTGTTCCGTATGTCATGTAGACCTGAGCGTAGTTGCCCTGGCCTGCGGTATTGCCGGTGTCGTCGTCGATGTTGATCGCAGCGGTCCAGATTCCGTAGCCTGCAGCGGCCTGCGTTCCGGGCAATCCGGAATTGGCGGCGGCGGCGCCGGGCCAACTTGGGCTGCCGGTCAAGAAGTGCTGGGCTGGTGGGGACCATGTGTTGTTATCGGTCAGGTCCGTAAAGTTCCGGGTGTATTCTCCGTCGCGGCTTGTGAGCTGGATGTTACCATTTGCGCCTGACGTACCTCCTGACGGGTCGTCCCAGTCGAATTCGTGGACCTGAGCCTCGCAGTCCGACGTCACATATGGATACAACAGGTAATTGCCGTCGCCGTCTGGGTTCACGCCCACGTTGACAAATGGCTGATGGTAGACGTTGAGCTCGACGCCATCGGTATCTTGATTGCCTGCGCCGTCGTAGACACGGAGGCCGAATGCGTTCCATTCGTCGCCATTATCTATCTCAACCTGCAGTTCCCAGTGACCTGGCTGGGGATTGTTTTCTACGTACATCGTTCGCCACGAATCGTTTGCGGCGTTCTCGTTCGAGCCAGTTGCATCATAGGTGACATTGAGCACTTGCGCGCCGCTTGGGCGGTAAAGCCGATAACGCGCGTCCGCAGTGAAACTGCTACCACTCACGTCTCGGTCGTGTTCCTGACCGCCGCTCGTGTTGCCGACATCTGCGTCGAAGATATCGACGGTGATGTTGCCGGTTTGTGGCGGTACTTCAATGAAGTATGCATAGTGGTCGTTTGAGCCACTGAGGGCCGTGGAGACGTAGTCTCCTTGATTTGTTGCGGCGTCTTCACCCTGAGGGCGAAAAAGGTTCGTCGTGCCTGAGTTAGCGGCTTCAAGGGTCGCGAACGCTCCCAAGCCGAAAGACACCGCCGCCACTGCGGTGAGGTAGTTTGCTGCGTTGCGCCTAAGTCTTTTGCTCATGTGGACTTTCTCCTGCGTGTGGGGACGTTACAAACTTGTAACAAAGTAAGCGCCCAAGACCTGCTCTACGACAAGCAGAAAATCAGCAAAAACCCTTAGAAAAAAGACCTTGCGGCATCCTTTCCTCTAGTGGAAAGGGCCCCTCCTGGACGGTAAGGGCATTAATATCAATGCTGTACGATAACTGTGCGGAGTGCT
This sequence comes from bacterium, assembly GCA_030431385.1. Classification (GTDB taxonomy): domain Bacteria; phylum Sumerlaeota; class Sumerlaeia; order SLMS01; family SLMS01; genus JAUIJJ01. The sequence continues at coordinate 5,696 of JAUIJJ010000228.1, forward strand.
GAAAGACCGCACCTGAGAATTCAGGCTTTTCGGCTTAGTCGGGTGAAACACTGATATCGGGACACCGCAGCGAACAGACTGGCGACGGCGAAGAAGAAGGCTGGATGGTAGGGCTCACCAAGATCCAGTCCGGGGAGGGGGATTGGGATGTCGTCTGCGGCCCACATGAGGAGGAACGAGGCGCACGCTAGTATCAGGAGGGCTTTGTTTGTTTGCCAGAGGCTGTTCAAGCTCCCGCATTCTTTCCACTGATGGTACAATCCAGCAACGAGCCACGCAGCGGGGATGACCACGATGACGAGGTGAGCCTTGCGGTTGAGCGGTGAGATCAAGAGCAGGCAACAGACCAGCAGGGCAAAGTCGCAGGTCCAATCGGCGCGGCGTGGCCAGAAGAGGGCTCGAATGCCTTCGCCGGGTTCACGATAGACCCAGAATCGCACGAGGAGAAACAGACAGCCGACAAAGATCGCCTGACCGAGCCAGATGATCCGGGCCTCGTGGATATGAGCGGGATACACGTTGCGGTCGCCTCCGCCGATTCCCCAGCGGAGCCGGTCGTTGGGGTACATGATCATCTCGAATAGGGAAACCTGCTGGTCGCGTTCTCCCGTAGAGGTGAGGAGTTTGTTGGTGAGTTCGGTGTACTGATCGTTCAGCTGGCCTGCGGTTTCACTCCCCCACCAGCCGACAGGAAGCCCCCACACGACCAAAGCGGCGAATGCGAGGACTGCCGCCATCTCCAGCCATTTCTTGTGGAGGAAAAGGAGGGCAACGAAGAGGAGGGGCGTGAGCTTGAGCCCAATCGAGAGCGCCAGTAGCAACGCGCCGAGGAGCCTCCACTGGAGTGCCCTCGCTCCCATCATGAACCAGACACCGCTACCCGCCAATACTGCGACGATGATGTTCACCTGACCGTTGTTGAAGTCGTTGTCGTTGAATCGATTCGGCTGGAAGTTGTTGTTCGGTTGCATTTGAAACGGCATGTTGTTGTTAGTGAAGTTATTGAAGTTTCTGTTGTTATTACTATTCATGTAACCAC
>JAUIJJ010000229.1 GCA_030431385.1 bacterium
CGAGCAGATGACGACTCTGGTGGACGGCGCTGAAGCCGAAGCAAGCACTGACGATCAGAGGCACTACCTTCGCGAGCTGAAGCGAATGCGCGAGAAGGAAATGAAGCTCCCCGCAGACCTCGTCCGCGAAACTTCTTTGCAGGAATCGAAGTCCTTCCAAGCGTGGCGCAAGGCTCGGCAAGCGAGCGACTTTTCGATCTTTGCTCCCGAATTGAAAAAGCACCTCGAATTGGTTCGCAAGAAAGCGGATTGCCTCGGCTGGGAGTCGACCCCGTGGGACGGGCTCGCCGACGACTATGAGCGCGGAATGACCGCTGCTCGCATCAATGAATACTTCGCACCGCTCCGCGACCGGACCGTTGCTCTCATCGATAAGATCCGCAGCAAGCCGCAGGTCGAGACCAAGTTCCTCGATCAGAAGTGGGACTTCGATTTGCAAAGGGAGTTCGGCCTTCGTGTCGCCCGCGACATCGGCTACGACATGGAAGCCGGACGCCAGGATCTCGCGGTTCATCCATTCTGTACGAGCTTCGGCGGCAAGGACGTCCGCATCACAACTCGCTACGAAGAAATGGACATGATCGACGGTCTCGGGAGCACGATTCACGAGTGCGGTCACGCGCTCTATGAGCAAGGTTTCCAAGACGCTGATGCTCGGACGCCGCTCGCGGACGCCCCGAGCTATGGCCTCCACGAAAGCCAGTCGCGCTTTTGGGAGATTCAGGTCATGCAGAGCCGTTACTTCTGGGAGCACTACCTACCAATCGCGAAGCAGTACTTCCCCGGACAACTCACCGACGTGGACGCGGAAGCGATGTACCGCGGCGTCAATCGCGTGCGCCCCTCGCTCATTCGAGTCTCGGCCGACGAGGTCACATACAACCTCCATATCATCATTCGCTTCGAGATCGAAGTGCCGCTGCTGGCGGGCGAAATCGGAGTCGAAGACGTCCCAGCGCTGTGGAACAAGAAGTACAAAGACTACCTCGGCGTGGACGTTCCCAGCGATGCCGATGGCTGCCTTCAGGACGTTCATTGGTCCCACGGTTCATTCGGGTATTTCCCGAGCTACACCTTCGGCAATATCTATGGCGCGATGTTCATCAAGCAGATGCAGAAAGACATTCCTGCGATGACCGACCAGATCCGCGATGGTCGCTTCGGCGAAATTCTTGGCTGGTTGCGAAAGAACATTCACCATCACGGCACGCGCTACGAGCCGAGTGAAATGCTCAAGAAACTCACCGGGCAGGACGTCAGCGCGATCCCCCTGTGCGAGCAGCTCGAGGGCAAGTACTCGGAAATCTACGGACTGTGATGAACAGATGCTAAACAGCATGACCGGCTTTGGCCGGGGCAGAACAGAAGCAGCTTTCGGTGCCATCACGGTGGAACTGCGCAGCGTGAACCATCGGTTTCTGGATATCGCTATGCGCGCACCGGGCGAGCTTTCGGTGCTGGAGCCGGTCGCGCGGACCGAACTGCAGAAGGCTTTCAAGCGTGGAAGGGTGACCGTGTTTATCGGTTTCGATGCGGTCCCCGGTATGGGCGAGGAGTATCGGCTCAACGAGCCGTTGCTGACGCTGCTCGAACGAGCCTGCAAGGACCGCAATCAAGAGCCATCGGTTTCCAGTTTGCTTTCAATTCCCGGCGTGGTGATCTCGCAGGTAGATGAGGGTCGGGAGAAGGCGCTCACGGAGATGTTCCGCAAATCGCTACGCGAAGCCTGCGACGGGCTTGCGGAGGAACGCGGGCGCGAGGGCGAGGTACTACGTCAGGCACTAGTGGAGTTTCTCGGGCAGATGAAGGTCGCACTCGCCGCCGTGGAAGGCTCGCGAGGCGATGTAGTGGCCAAGTACCGCGAGCGACTCCAGAACCGCATCGAAGAGCTCCTCGGGCCCCAGAAAGCGTCGCTCGATGAAGGGCGGCTGGAACAAGAGGTGATGTTCTTTGCGGACAAGGCGGACATCGCCGAAGAGACGCTCCGGCTAGGCGCTCACATCGACCGGCTGGAAGCGCTGCTCAATGATGAGAAGCCGGAAGCCGCCGGCCGCCAACTTGACTTCCTCGGCCAGGAAATGCTCCGCGAAGTGAACACCATCGGGAGTAAGTGCCGCGACCTCGACATCGCGGGGCGTGTGCTCGACATGAAGAACCTTCTCGAATCGATGAAGGAACAAATCGCAAACATCGAATAGCACCACTGATGCTCAAGCTTCTACTGCTGGCGGCATTCATCGCCACGATCTGGGCCGCTTCAGACGTTCTGAAGACTTTCCATAAACTGCCGCCTCGGCTGTACTGGTTCGCCATTGTGATCGGCCTGCCCATCGCAGGACCGGCGCTCTGGTACTACTGCCAGTATGCGTGGCCGCGCCGTGATCGGCTCGAAGCGGAAGGTCGGAAAAAGCGTCGTGATGTGAAGGAAGAGAGCTCGGAACAGATTCGGTGAGCTCGAAAACTATGCGTCGCCCGCGCCAAGAACCTCATCGACTTTTTCGAGCAAATCGTCGTTCTTGAGGCGAAAGATCGGGAGCAGCTCCGAGTACTGCCAGCGGAGTAGCCCCTCACGATCAATCAGGTAATAGGCGCGACGTATTCCGAGCAGCCCTCGCGCGCCGTAGGCGGTGGCGACTTCCATGTCCTCGTCGCTCAGCAACTCGAACGGTATCTCGAAGCGCTCGCTGAATTGGCGGTGACGCTCTGGCGAATCGGGGCTGATGCCGATGATCTTCAGGCCACGCCCGGTGAAGGCTTCGTAGTCATCGCGAAAGGCGCAGACCTCTTGGGTGCAAACGGGCGAAAAGTCTGCGGGGTAGAAAAAGACGAGGACGGCTTGCCCCTTGAATTCTTCGAGGGAAATAGTATCGCCGTGGCTGCAGGTGAGCGAAAACCCGGGCGCTGGCTCGCTGATGTTGAGTGTGTCGGGCAACTTCTCGAGGCTCCAATGTACTGCGCGAAGTGAACCAGCACACTTGATTCCAAGTGCTGTGCAGTTCAAGTCAAAACACAGGAACAGGACTCCGAAGCGAACATGGCCATCGATCCACGACTCGAACTCCAGACCTTCCTTTTCCTGCTATATCACCGACTCATCACGGAAAGTCAGCCGCCGGATCAAGCGATCGGTGGGTTCCTCAGAAAGTGCAAGGTGCGTGGTGGCGCGAGGGGGTTTCTCGCGTCCGCGTCGTTCGCATTGCTGAGAAAGAGGGTGAGGTTGCGGATCCTGTGGCTCGGGAAGGGCGATTTCAGCCATTCCTCACCGACCGAGGAAGCTGCCTGCGCGATCTGGCGATGGTTTCGCGAGGACATGGCGAACCCCATTGAGGAGTGCATGGCTTCTACGCGGGCGGTCTTGGGGGAGGCGGCGTCGATGAGCCCGAAGTATCACGTCGAGTTCGACGCCGATCAGCTCATGAACCGAGTCCACGAGTTTGCCGAGCGAGTCTTCGAGGGCACCGCAGAGTCCGGGTTGAACCCAGAGCTGCGCCGCGCTGCGCGGTATTCGATTTCGCCGGAAATCCTCTCGCGGTGGTGGGAACGATTTGGAGAGGAAGAAGCCGCGCTCCTCGCCGAGTCCATGACCAGTAAGACGCCGCTGGACATCCGGGCAAACGAGCACCTCGCCTCGACGGAAAAGGTGCTCATGGCTCTCAACGAGGAGGGCTTGGAAGCGATGCCGTCGCGCTTCTCGCCGGACGGCATTCGACTCGAAAAGAAGGCCGCCCTCCAACATTTGGAGATGACCAAGGCAGGCTGGATCGAAGTGCAGGACGAGGGGAGCCAACTCGTCTGTCACGCGCTCGAGCCCAAGTCCGGGTGGCGGGTGCTGGACGCCTGCGCGGGTGGGGGTGGCAAGACGGTTCATCTCGGCTCGATGCTGGCCAAAGACGGGCAGGTCTACGCCCACGACATCGACGCCTCACGGCTGGAGTCAGTCGCAAAGCGCGTCATTCACGCACAGTTGGAGAATGTGCGAACCCTCGATCCCGGGACCGGCGATCGGCATGGCCCCTACGATGCTGTGCTGATCGACGCGCCATGCCTGGGTCTGGGACGCCTCCGCCGCGACCCGACGCTCAACTGGCAAGGCCCGATTGCCGAGCGGCTGGACGAAGCAACCCACGCCCAGAGGCAGTGCCTGAATGAATACTCTAAGCTGGTGAAGCCCGGCGGCGTGCTCGTCTACGCGACGTGCAGCATTGAACCGGAGGAGACCTCCGAAATGATTGAATGGTTCCTGCGCGATAACCCGGAATTCCGTCGCAGTGAGTTACCGGCTACCTTCCAGAAACCTTCGTTCAACCCGGCCGACGGTGGCGAAGTCAGCGAGGTCACGCTCCTCCCCCACATCCACGAGACAGATGGTTTCTACATCGCCCGGCTGGAGAAGGTGCCCGATTAGGGCGGCCTCACTCTTTTCCTCTTTCGCCTTTTCAGGCGGTGGCCGCACTCTCCGGCTGAGTTTTTTCGTTGGTTTGTGCGCTGCTCTGGCATGCTTGCCACCAATCTCTTGACGGTCCTGAATTCGCATGGTTGGCTGATGCAACTTCAACTCTTGCAATGATGGGGCTGGGAACATGGTCTTCCGCAGTATGGACGGTTTCAGAAAAGTCATCGGCGATGATAAGCCGATTTCCTTCACTCCCTCTCAAGGTTCTTCCGTCGGCGTGGAGCTTGAGTTCCTTCTGGTCGACCCGGAGACGCGGAATCTCGTCCCGCGCGCGAACGATTTGATCAATGCGCTGGGCCCCGAAGGTGCCGAATGGGCGAAGAACGAACTGTTCCAGTGCATCGTCGAGGTCATCTCAAAAAAGTGCGACAACATCGAGGAAGTCCGCCAAGACCTCTCTGCGAAGATCCAGAAACTTTACACAGCCGCCGACAGCATTGGCGTGATGATCATGGCGAGCGGCACCCATCCATTCGCCCGCTGGCGCGAGCAGTCGATCACCGACATCGACCGCTATCACTCTCTCGTGAAGCGGATGGGTTGGCCTGCCCGACGGCTGATGATCACGGGGATGCACGTGCATGTGGGAGTAGACAGCGGCGAGAAGGCCGTCGCGATTCTCAACAGCATGTGCTGCTACGTGCCGCACCTGATCGCGCTCTCTGCTTCGAGTCCCTGTTGGCAGGGAATCGATACGCAGTTGGCGAGCTCTCGCCTGAAGATTTTCGAACTTCTCCCGACCGCCGGCTTGCCGCCACGCGTGACGAACTGGGCCGAGATGGTGCGCCTCATGCGCACGCTCATCGCTGCCGGTGCCATCACGAGCATCCGGGAGATTTGGTGGGACGTGCGCCCTCACCCCGGTTTCGGCACCATCGAAGTGCGCATCCTCGACAACCCCTGCTCCCCCACCGAGATGCTCGCGCTCGCATCGCTTGTACAGGCGATTGTCGCATACCTCGGCAATCTCTACGACGAAGGCGTCAGCCTGCCAATGTTGTCCGACTGGACGATCCGAGAGAACAAGTGGCGCGCGATTCGGTTTGCCGAAAAGGGCGACCTTATCCGCAACGAACGCGGCGAGACCTCGCCTCTCTTTGATCACATCCGCAGCGTCATCGATGATGTCCTCCCGGTAGCCGAACATCTCGGTAGCGCACCGTATTTCCGCGTGCTTTACGGGATGCTGGAACATGGCCCGGGCTACCGCCGCCAACGCGCCTTCAGCCGCATCGACGGTCACGGGCCCGAGTTGGTGGATTATCTGGTTCACGCCTATCGCAACGACGAACCGTTCGGTCATCTGGCGCGCAACGTGGAACCGTTTTTCCCGGAGAACTCGAGCTCGACCGACATTGAACTGGAAGCGGAAGCGAGCAACGCGGCAGGCGAGGCTGACTAACCCGACACAATTGCCTTCGATAGTTTTCCAGCACCGAGCTCGTTGAGTTTTCGGTGGTCTCCGTCATTGGTGATGAGCACAGTGCCCTCTTACGAAAGTTGGAGGCCCCCGCGATGGAAAAGTTTACAGGCGTCAAGAACGTCTTCCTCGATGTCGACGACACCCTTTGGGAAAACAACATATTCTTCAACCAGTCGATGGATTGGCTGTGCGGCGAAGGTCGCAAGATGGGGCACACCGACCGCGCGACGATCGCGCTTTTGGAGGGCCGCGAGTCTTTCAACATCGCGTACCACGGATACGGCTACGGGAGCTATGAGCGCTCGTTGATTATGGCGGTGAGGCAATTGGTAGCGCGCTCAGGCAACCAGGGTTCACACGGCGGCATTATGCGCAAGGCACTCCGATGGACGCACTTCCTGCGCAACCACCCGATTCAATGGCGCCCCGGCGTGACGCATACTCTCCCTCAAATTGTGAAGCGATTCAACACCGTCATCATTACGAAAGGTCACTTCGGTGATCAGATGGATAAGGTGCTGCGCAGTGGTCTGCGGAACATTTTTCACGGAGTCGAGGTCGTCCCGCACAAGCACGAAGAGGACTACGAGCGGGTGCTCGCGAAGTACAGTCTGAAGGCCGAGGACTCTGTGATGGTCGGCAATTCACCGCGCTCGGATATCAACATGCCAAAACGCGTCGGGATTCGGACGGTGTTCATCCCACACCCTCAGACTTGGCATCGAGAAGACGAACCAATCGAGGCCCATGATCCGCCCACAATTCAGATCAAACAATTCGACGAACTCCTTCAGATTCTCGAGCCGTGATGTCTGAACAACTGAACACAATTCCAAAGAC